>CBHTTW010000303.1:0-3844 GCA_966096025.1 uncultured Alphaproteobacteria bacterium
CGCCGCAAGAAGCTGCTGGTGGCCGACATGGATTCCACCATCATCAATGTCGAATGCCTGGACGAACTGGCCGACATGGCGGGGCTGAAACCCCAGATCGCCGCCATCACCGAACGCGCCATGCGCGGCGAATTGGAATTCGAAGCCGCCTTGCGCGAACGGGTGGGGATGCTCAAGGGGCTGAGCCTCAGCGCCCTGGAAAAAACCTATGCCGAGCGGGTGCGGCTCAATCCCGGCGCCAAATCCCTGCTGGCCACCATGCGCGCCAATGGCGCCCACACCATGCTGGTGTCGGGCGGCTTCGGCTATTTCACCCAACGGGTGGCGCAAGCGGCCGGCTTCCATGTCGAGCGCGGCAACACCTTGCTGGACGATGGCGAAAACCTCACCGGCGAAGTCGGCACGCCCATCCTGGGCCGCCAGGCAAAGCTGGACGCATTGGAAGAGGCCGCCGCGCATCTGAAACTGGATTTCGCGGAAACTCTGGCGGTGGGCGATGGCGCCAACGACCTTGCGATGATCCAGCGCGCCGGACTGGGCGTCGCCTATCACGCCAAGCCGGTGGTGGCCGAGGCGGCGGGCGCCGCGATCAATCACAATGATCTCACGGCCCTGCTTTATTTGCAGGGATATTCCGACAGCGAGATCGTCACCGCTTAATTCAGGCGCAGTCCTAAATACTGCAAGTCCCCGTCCCGGTTGACCAGCAGCAGCACCGATTTCTTGCCCGCCTTGGCATCGGCATCGACGCGCTTGGCGACATCGTCCGGTGTCTTCACCGCCGCACCGCCCACTTCCACGATCACATCGCCGGAACGCAGGTTCTTCTCGCCCGCGGGACTGCCGGCCTCGACAGCCGTCACCACCACGCCTTGCACCGCCGGGCCGATCTTGAACTTGGCCCTCGCGCCCGCATCCAGCGCGCCCAAGGACAATCCCAACTGCGCCAGCTTGGACTGGTTTTTCACCGCTGCCGGCGCCGGCGGCTTGCCGGGCCTGTCGGGCTTGTCGTCCGCCAGCCGCTGCACCGTGATCTTCAGGGTCTGCTTGCGGCTCTTGCGCAGCACATCGATACTGACCGTCTTGCCGATCGGCGTGTCGGCGACGATGCGCGGCAAGGCGCGATCGTCCTTCACCGGCTTGCCGTCAAAGCTGACGACCAGATCGCCATTGATCAACCCGGCCTTGGCCGCCGGTCCACCGCCCGTCACCCCCGCCACCAGGGCGCCTTGGGTGGTGGGAAGATTCAGGCCTTCCGCGATCTCCGCCGTGACCTGCTGGATGCGCACCCCGATCCAGCCCCGCCGCGCCACGCCGAACTGGCGCAGCTGATTGGTCACCTGGCGCGCCAGGTTGGAGGGAATGGCGAAGCCGATGCCGACGCTGCCGCCGGTGGGCGTATAGATCTGCGAATTGATGCCGATCACATTGCCGTCGACATCGAACAAGGGGCCGCCGGAATTGCC
The DNA here is from genome assembly GCA_966096025.1 of uncultured Alphaproteobacteria bacterium. Taxonomy (GTDB): domain Bacteria; phylum Pseudomonadota; class Alphaproteobacteria; order Micropepsales; family Micropepsaceae; genus Rhizomicrobium. The sequence goes on from CBHTTW010000303.1 coordinate 1,467, forward strand.
GCGATTGATCGGCGCGTCGGTCTGGATGAAATCGTCATAGTCGCCGGAATTGATGTTGCGGTTGCGCGCCGACACGATGCCGGCCGTCACGGTGGAGCCGATGCCGAAGGGATCGCCGATCGCCACCACCCAATCGCCGATGCGGGCATTGTCGCTGTCGCCGAAATGGGCCGATGGCAGCGGCTTCTTGGGCGTGACTTTCAGCAGCGCCAGATCGGTCTTGGGATCGCGTCCCACCACCCGTGCCGGCATCGAGGTGCCGTCCTGCAGGGAGACAGTGATCTGGTCGCTATCCTCGATCACATGATTGTTGGTGACGACATAGCCCGACGGATCGATGATGAAGCCCGAGCCCAGCGAGGTGACATGGCGCGGCCGGTTGGAATTGGGTCCCAGGAAATTCTTGAACAGGTCCTCCAGCGGCGAGCCCGGCGGCAGTTGCGGCATGGCGCTGGGCGGCGGCGCCTTCAAGGTCTGGCTGGTGGAGATATTGACCACCGTGGGCAGAAGCTTGGTCACCAGGTCGGCAAAGGAATCGGGCGCCGGACGTGCCAAAGCCGGCATGGCCAGGACGAGAAACGCCGAAACGGCAAACAGACGGTAGAGGGGGCGCATGAGGGTCCGGCGGCACAAGAAGGGGAATCGTGGGCAGTTTAGGCAGGGATGACGGGAACCAACAGGCGAAAAGCCCCCCTGGGCATGGTTTTTTTGACCAGGGTGCCCAAAATCCACCTACTAGGATTTCCGCGAGGTGGCGGCTATATCCCCACTCATGACTGTAGCCCGCGAAGATGTTTTGAAAGCGCTCGACCAGGTGATCGATCCGGCAAGCGGGCGCACCGTGGTCCAGCAGGACATGATCCAAGGCCTGGTGGTCAAGGATGGGCATGTCGGCTTTGTGCTGGAAGTGGCGGCGGAACAGGGACCGGGGTCCGAACCCCTGCGCAAAATCTGCGAAGCCATGGTGCTGGGTGTCAAAGGCGTCAAATCGGTCACCGCCGTCTTGACCGCCCATGACGATCATCCCCAACCGGCGCGGAACGAGCACACGCATCATCATCACGCGCCGGCGCCAAAGCCTGCGGTGCCCCGCCAGGCGCCGCCTGCACCGTCCGGCATTCCCGGAGTGAAGAACATCATCGCCGTGGCCAGCGGCAAGGGCGGGGTGGGCAAGTCCACCGTCGCGGTCAATCTGGCGCTGTCGCTGTCCCGCCTGGGGCTGAAAGTCGGGCTGCTGGATGCCGACATTTACGGTCCGTCATTGCCGCGCCTCTTGGCCATCACGGAAAAACCGGAAAGCGACGGCCACAACCTGCATCCCATCATCCGGCACGGCATCAAGACCATGAGCATCGGCTTTCTGGTCAAGGAAGACGAAGCCATGATCTGGCGCGGGCCGATGGTGCAAAGCGCCCTGACCCAGATGCTCAGCGACGTTACCTGGGCGCCGCTCGATGTCCTGGTGCTGGACATGCCGCCCGGCACCGGCGACGCCCAGCTCACCATCGCCCAGCGCGTGCCGCTGAAAGGCGCGGTGATCGTCTCCACGCCGCAGGACATCGCCTTGATCGATGCGCGCAAGGGCATCGCCATGTTCAAAAAGACCCAGGTGCCGATCCTGGGCCTGGTGGAAAATATGTCGATGTTCACTTGCCCCGATTGCGGCTCCAGCCATGCCATTTTCGGCCATGGCGGGGCGCGCGAAACGGCGGAAAAACTCGGCGCGCCGTTTTTGGGCGAAATCCCGCTGGTGCCGCGCATCCGCGAAACCTCCGATGCCGGAACGCCGGTCGCGGTCTCGGTTCCGGATGGACCCGAGGCCAAGGCCTTCCTGGATCTGGCGACCAAGGTCGCGGCGGCGCTGGAAACAGCGTCAAAGCCGGCGCCTAAGATTGTTATCGAGTAGTGAGGCACGTCCGCGAAGCGGCAAATCGGTCCAGCGGACCGATTTTAGAGCCGAACGCCGCGAGCTTGGGCGAGCGGCCGGGATAAGCCGCTGACCAACGTCACATAGCAGTAGCGCAGGCCATCCCCCGAGACATGGTCTTCGCGCTGGGTTTCGTGCCAGCCCGTGCGGTCCAGCACAAAGCGCGCATCGCCGTCAAAATCCTTGTGGACTTCCGTCAGCTCGATGCGTGACGCCAGGGGCAAGGCGCGCTCATAGATTTCCGCGCCGCCGATGACCATCACCGTGCCCGATGTGCCCGAGGTTGCCTGTCCCAAGGAAGACGCCGGCGCCGCGCCTTCCGCCTGCCAGTCTTTCTGCCGCGTCACCACCACATTGATGCGGCCGGGCAAAGGCTTTCTGGGCAGCGAGTCCCAGGTCTTGCGCCCCATCACAATGGTGTGGCCCATGGTCAGCGCCTTGAAGCGCTTCA
>CBHTTW010000304.1:0-3842 GCA_966096025.1 uncultured Alphaproteobacteria bacterium
TGGCCCACCGCCGACAGCAAATGCCGCTGGCTTTCCAGGGTGCGGGTGACTTTCGTGGCCATGGCATTGAAGGCCACGGCGGCGTTGCGAACATCGTCCGGTCCCTGTTCGGTGACATGGGGCGTGCCGCTGCCTCCGGCCACCTTGGCGGCCGCTTTGGTCAATTCCGAAAGCGGGCGAACCACGCGACGGGCGACGAAGGCAGCACCTGCCGAGGCCGCGATCACCCCGAGCAAAGCCGCGATCATGATTTCGATCTGCCATTCCGCTGCCGGCCGCACCAAAACGCCGCTGACCATGCTGCGATCGTCAATAGGCACAATGGTCTGGATGACAGGCGTGCTGGGGCCGAGCGTGGCTGCACGTGGTGGGCGCAGCTCTTCGGGAATATTGGCGAGGGGTTCGTAGAGGTGGACGATCACCGACTTCTTGCGCGGATGCTTCTCGGGCAGGGCGTCGGTTAGCCGCTTGGCGAGCGCCGTTTCCTCGGCGGTCATGGGCGCTCTGTTGTACTCGCTATTGGCGTAGCGGAACCGCCAAGTGAGCTGGCCCATGGTGCGCATCACCACCAGGCGCGAGTCGGGCGTTACCTGACTGAGGGTGGCGGCAACCGCCGCGGTGCGGTCGATCACGCGCTCATAACTGAAATTGCGGGTCTGGGCTTCGCTCTTTTTGTAGAAGTAAAAAGCCACGCCGATATTGGAAATCGCCACGGCGGCGGCGACCACCAGGATCAACTGGGCGCGAAGCGTGCGTGGCCAAAATCTGCTGCGCATGATTTGCAGGCCCCTTTAGGCCATTTCCGGATCCATCGCGAAGATGTATCCGCCTCCCCATACGGTCTTAATATAGCGCGGATTCTTGGGGTCCGGCTCGATTTTCTTGCGCAAACGGCTGACATGGTTATCGATCGAACGGTCGAACAGGTCGGCGTCGCGACCCTTGGTTAAATCCAGCAGCTGGTTGCGGGTCAGCGCGATCTTGGGTCTCTCCAACAAGGCGGACAAAAGGCGGAATTCCCCGGAGGACAAAGGCAGGGCCACGCCATCGGGGCCGATCAATTCGCGCTGGCCGGTGTCCAGCATCCAGTCGCCGAATCGCACATGCGCCGCCCCCGGCGGTTTCTGGCGCGGCGGCAGGGCGTGGGTACGCCGCAAGACGGCGGCGACCCGGGCGATCAATTCGCGCGGGCTGAAAGGCTTGGCGAGATAATCGTCCGCCCCCATTTCCAAGCCGATGATGCGATCGACTTCCTCGCCCCGGGCGGTGAGCAGGATGACCGGAATCTGGGTGGTCTCGCGGATGGAGCGGCAGAGCGACAGCCCATCCTCGCCCGGCATCATGATGTCCAGCACCACCAGGTCGATGGCCGAGCTCTTCATCACCTTGCGGGCGCTGGCGGCATCCTGCGCGGTGGTGGCGCGATAACTATGCTCGCGCAAATAGCGGGCGAGGGGTTCGCGAATATCGCGCGCATCCTCCACCAGCAAAATATGCGGCTTGGCCTCTTCCTTGATCATAAGGCGCAATTTTGACGCCACGTGCCGCTCCATACAAACAGGGATTTGTCGCAAAGCCTGTCAGCCCCGGCAGTGTGGGGGATTTGAGGCAAAAAAGAAAATGTCTTTCACGGCCCTCAACAAAAGGCCGGCGGGTCAGCTCACCAGGACCGACAAAAGCAGCAAAATAGCCACCACCCCCACCAGCCCGGCAAGCCAGACCCGGGACACCGGCTGGCCCGGGGGCTTTGGGCTGGGCTTTGCTTTTGGGGGCTCCATGCCGGTTTCCTATAGCCCGCCCGGCGGGGGCGTGATAGTCGCCCGTGATGCGCCTTTCGCTGCTCTCTTTCCTGCTTTTGGGCCCGCTTGCCCTCTCGTCTCCGGCGGGCGCGGCGCCCAAATGCCCCGTTCCCAAGAAACTTGTGTTCCAGGTCGAAGGCGAGATCCGCCGCACTGCGGTCGGCTTCACCGAAGGCTTGGAAATGCATGACGGAGCGCTGCTTGAAAGCACCGGCAATTTTATCGGCGATACACGGATAAACCGCATCGATCCCATGACCGGCCAGGTCGCGGTGCTGATGGATGCCGGACAGGACTATTTCGGCGAGGGCTTGACGGTCTTCGGCGACCAGATTTTCCAGATGACCTATCGCGAACATCGCGTCTTTGTCTTCGACAAGACCATGCGCAAGCTGCGCACGCTGTTCAATCCGCGCGAAGGCTGGGGCCTGACCCATGATGAAAGCCAATTGATCGCCAGCGACGGTTCGCATCAGCTCTTTTTCCTCTCGCCCCGGGATTTAGCGGTGCGCAAGACATTGCCGGTGTTCGACCAGGGCAGGAAAGTCACCAACCTCAACGAACTGGAATATGTTCAGGGCGCGATCTGGGCCAATGTCTTCGAGAGCTGGAATATCGTCCGGATTTCACCGGCCACCGGTTGCGTGGAAGCGCGCGCCGATCTGGCGCCCTTGCGGGGGCGGATGAACCCAGCCGACCGGCGCGCGGTCGATGACGACGCCAATTTCGTCCCCAACGGCATCGCCTTCGACCCTGCCAGCGGGCTTTTCACCGTCACCGGAAAATACTGGCCGCTGCTCTATACCGGGCGGTTCGTGGAAGCGGGTTAACCGCCCATTTCGCAGGCATTTTCCGGGTAATCGGGCATTAACCGCGCGGGGCTATTTTACGGCGATAACCCCAACCGGTTGTTGCCATGAGCCAGAGCCCGTTACCCGTCGAGGATTTCATCGCAGAGAGTGCCGCTCTGCCCGCGGCGGCCGACGATGCGATGGGGCTCCAGGCCCGGTTGCAAAGCGCCTTTGACCTTATCGAAAGCGATGCCGCGCCTCGGCTTCATGCGCCGGACACCACCGCCATCGATGTCACGCGAAACCTGGGGGCCGTCCTGCTGCGTCAGGGGCAGGTTTTCGATGATTTGCAGGAGCGTGTTGGCCGGCTGGAACAAGGTTCGGACCACGCCGCCCTTCGCGAGGACATGCGCGATCTGTGCGACGCGATGCTGCAAATCACGACCGAAAAACAGAAGGCCGCAACCGACACGGAAAACAGGTTCGGGTCTTTGTCCGGACAACTCCAGCAATTGCGGGATGAAATGTCCGGCCAGCGCGCCGAAGCCGCGGAGCTCAAATCCTTGATGCTCGCCATGGGCGAATCCTTGCGCGGCGACATGAACCTCTTGAAAGATTCGGTTGCCCGGCTCACCGAGACGCTCGATACGGCCAAGGGGCGGATCACCAGCCTGGAAGAGACCGCATCGCTGCTGGCCGATGGCAGCATCAGAACCTCGCAAGGCCTTTCGGCGCTTAACGATACGCTGGAATCGGCCAAGACCCAGGTCTTTTCGCTGACGGAAAATTCGGTCTATCTGACCGAACGCCTCAGAATCGCCGAGCAGGTGGTGGAAAAATTCACCCGGCGCGAAAAGGTCCTGGCCGGATTGCACGCCCGCGCCGCCCGCACGCTCCAACTGGGCCAATAGCGGAAAATCGCAAGCTTTTTGGCCTGTTCCGGGGCGGGTCCGCCGCGCGGTCTTGAAGGCCCGGACGTCCCCGTGTAAGGCAATCTGGGTGACCGGAGCGTAGCGCAGCCTGGTAGCGCATCTGCTTTGGGAGCAGAGGGTCGTGTGTTCGAATCACACCGCTCCGACCATCCCCGTTTTCGTTTGCGAGCGCAGCGAGCTTACGAAAACGGAGGACCGCTTCGAGCCCGCGTAGCGGGCGAGGGCGGTAGGCCGGAAACGCCGAATTAGTTGGACGTTGGAGAAAGCCATGCGCGCGCGCATTTACAGACCGGCCAAGAACGCCATGCAGTCGGGCAAGG
>CBHTTW010000305.1:0-3834 GCA_966096025.1 uncultured Alphaproteobacteria bacterium
TAGGCGGGCGCCAGGTCCTTGAGTTTGGACAGATCGCAGCCCTGGGTTTCGACTTCGTCCATCACCTTGGCCAGGCTGTCGGCCAGTGCCGCGCTTTGCGCGAAGGACAACAGCCCGCCGCGCCCGGCCCGGTCCCATTGGCGGATCAATCGCGCCAGCAGCAATTGCCGCCGCAAGGGCGCGATGGCGGGGGCGAGCTCCAATCCCTCGCTGACGGCATCGAACAACAATTCGTCTTCGTCGTTGTCGCCCAGCGGACGGAATTGCGGCAATAGCGCCGCGCCGCCTAACACCCGCGCGAAGGCGTCGCCGAAACTGCGCGCCGCGCGGCGGGTGGGCAGATAGATGATGGCCGACGACAGCGCCAGCGGATTGTCCCCGGTGCGCGCGATCAGGCCTCGCGCCAGCGTCTCCGCGAAGGGTGCGCTGGCGGCAATGGTGAAGACGGCAGGGTGCTTCACGCCGCCGCCCACTTCATGCGGCTGAGAGGGCGGCCAGGGCAGCTTCCGCTTCCTCGCGCGCCTGTGGCGTGCCGACATGGATCCAGGTTCCGTCCAACACGATACCGGACAATCTTTGCGCGGCAATGGCGCGGTCCCACATGATATTGGTGGAGAATGCCCCTTGCGGCGCGTCGGCGAACAGGCGCGGATGCACGATCTGCACCCCGGGATAGGCATAGGCCGCACCCGTATTGCCGCGCGCCCGCACCACATGCCCGTCGGGGCGCAAAATAAAGTCGCCCTGGGCGTCATAGCCAATGGCGGTGGACATCTCGGCCAACAGCAACAATCCGTCCATCCGTTTTTCATCCCAACCGGCCAGCATGGCGGGCAGGGCGGGAGAATTTTCCACCCAGATGGAATCGGAATTGATCACAAAAAAGGAACGGTCGCCGAAATGGGGCATGGCCTTGACCACGCCGCCGCCGGTATCCAGCAGTTGCGCCGTCTCGTCCGAAAACACGATCTCGACATCGCGGCGCTTGGCCAAGTGAGCCTGCAGCATCTCGGCCTTGTAGTGAACATTCACCACCACAAGCTTGACGCCGGCCGCCACCAGCCGGTCGATGGAATGATCGATCAGAGTCTTGCCGCCCACCGTCACCAGCGGCTTGGGCCGGTCGTCGGTCAGGGGCCGCATGCGCAGCCCCAGTCCCGCTCCCATGATCATCGCGGCGGTGACTTTGCTCACGCTTTTCCTTGGCTCAAAGGGGGCTCCACACGGCGTTGGTCTTTTGGAATCACGCGATCATACCATGCCCGCAAATCCGACAGGGCGGGATGCGCCAGATCCCGTTCCAGATAGGCCCAGACGCGGGGAAGGAAGGCCAGATAGCGCGGTTTGCCGTCGCGCTTATAGAGCCGGGCGAAAATGCCCACGATCTTGGCATTGCGCTGGGCCGCCATCACCGCCATTTCGTGACGGAAAGCGGCCTCATCGACCGGCGTGCCTTGCGCCCGCATCGCCGCCAGATAGTGCGCCGTGGCGGCTTGCGCCAATTCCGGGCGGACATCGCGGCGCGCATCCTCGACCAGCGAGATCAAATCGTAAGCCGGGCTGCCGGCCAGAGCATCCTGGAAATCGATCAGGCCGACCCGGGCGACGCCGCGCCGCTGCGGCAGCCACAAAAGATTTTCAGCGTGATAGTCGCGGTGCACGAACACACGGCGGCTTTTGCCGATCCCGGCCAGGGCGGCGCGCCACAAAGCGCGATGCTCCGACACTTCCGCCTCCGTCACCTTGCGGTCCAAGGCCAGCGGCAGGAACCATTCGACCAGAAGGTCGGCTTCCGCCACCAGCGCCGCTTCGTCATAGGCGAAGAGCGGTTTGTCGGCCGACAGGGCGGAAGGCGCGTCATTGGCATGAATCTTCGCCAAGACTTCGACGGCGGATTCATAAAGCTGCTTTTCGTCGCCGCCATCGGCCAGCACTTCGGCGAACAGCGCGTCGCCCAGATCTTCCAAAATCACAAATCCCTGCTTGTGATCGGCGGCATAGATGTCGGGCGCCGCCAGGCCATGGCTGCGCAGCCAGGACGCCGCGGCGGCGAAACGGGCGCAGTCCGCGCCCGCCAGACGCGCAAGCGCGTTGTAGCCCAGCGCCCGCCGCACCTCCTCGCCGGCGCCGGGCGGTGCGACCGCACCCTCGGCGTCTTGCGGTTGATCCATCAGCATGGCGTTTCGCCCCGCCATCGCCAGGCGTGCATAGCGCCGGGTGGAGGCATCGCCCAGCCAGGGCGAGACGGTGGCCGCGCCCCAGCCGGCCCCGGCCAGAAAATCCTTCATCGCGTTTTGGCGATCAGACATGACTTTCCCATTCACCAGGGCCGGTCAGCCGCGCCAGGCGCGTCCCGTCCTGCAAAGACAGCCGCACATGCAAGGCGTCCGGCGGCAGAAATTCCGGGGCGCGTTCCGGCCATTCCACCAGCGCCGCGCCATCGATCAGCGCATCGTCCAAACCCAGTTCGGTCATCTCGCGCGGACTTTTCAGGCGATAGAGGTCGTAATGGGCCACGGGCGGCTTTGTGTCATAGCTCTGTACCAGGGTGAAGGTCGGACTGGGAACGTCTTCGCTGACACCAAGCGCGCGCAGAATGGCCCGCGCCAGGGTGGTCTTGCCGCTGCCCAGATCGCCCCACAAGGCCACCGCCACACCCGGCTTCAAGCCGGATGCTATCCCCGCGCCCAGCCTCAAGGTGGCGTCAAGGTCGGGCAGGGGGAAGTCCCGGCGGAACGTCTCGCAAAGGGGGGCCATGCGTCGCTTGTAACCCGCTATTTTCCCATCCGGAAGGGGCGGGTTTGCCCGCGGGGTGCGGGCATGCTAACCCCGCGCGCGAATTACGGAATACCAGCCAAAAATGCCCGAAAACATTGTGATTATCGGCGCCGGCCAGGCGGGCGCCCAGGCAGTGCAGTCCCTGCGCGCCGAAGGCTTTGACGGCCCCATCACCATGGTGGGTGACGAGGCCTATCCGCCCTATCAGCGCCCGCCTTTGTCCAAGGCCTATCTGCTGGGGACCTTCGAGCGGCCGCGCCTGTTCCTCAAGGCTGACAATTATTATGCCGAAACCGGCTGCGAGATTCTGCTCAATACCAGCGCCAAGGCCCTCCATCGCGCCGAGCGCAGCGTGGAACTCACCGACGGCCGCAAGCTGCATTACGACAAGCTGCTGCTGACCACCGGGGCGCGGGTGCGCAAGCTCAAATGCCCCGGCGCCGATCTGCCCGGCATTCATTATCTCAAGACCATCGCCGATGTGGACGGGCTGCAGGCGGTGTTCCAGCCCGGCAAACGCATCGCCGTTGTCGGCGGCGGTTATATCGGATTGGAAGTGGCGGCGGTGGGCGCCAAGCGCGGCCTGGACGTGACGGTGTTCGAAGCCATGGACCGGCTGATGGCGCGCGCCGTGTCGCCGCAGCTTTCGTCTTTCTATGCCGCCGAGCATGAGAAGGCCGGGGTCAAGCTCAAGCTGCGCACCGGGGTCGAAGCGTTTGAAGGCAACGGCAAGGTCGAACGGATCATTGCGGGCGGCCAGTCTTATGACGCCGATATCGTGCTGGTCGGCATCGGGGTGGTGCCGTGCGACGAACTCGCCACCCATGCCGGTCTCGCCAGCGAGGACGGCATTGTGGTGGACCAGAATGCGCGCACCGGCGATCCTCATATTTGGGCCGCCGGTGATTGCACCCGCCATGTCGGGCGCGAAGGCCACTATCTGCGCCTGGAATGCGTGCAGAACGCCATCGACCAGGCCAAGCATGCGGCGCTGGCGATGGTGGGCAAGCCCAAGACCTACAGCGAAGTGCCGTGGTTCTGGTCGGATCAGTATGA
>CBHTTW010000306.1:0-3834 GCA_966096025.1 uncultured Alphaproteobacteria bacterium
ATTGCAGGGGCGTTTTCACGAACATCATGCCGACCGCCAGGATGCCCCAGGTGATTATGATGCGGGCGATCCAGCGCCGCGCTCCGAATCGAAACAGCATCAGGTTCGACGGCACTTCCAGCAGGGCGTAGCTGAGAAAGAAAAGCCCGCCGCCCAGGCCATAGACGGTGGCGCTGAACTTCAAATCGTCGCTCATCTGCAGGGCGGCGAAGCCGATATTGGCGCGGTCCATATAGGCGATGCCATAGCCAAGTCCGATCAGCGGCAGCAGCCGCCATGACGCCTTTGCGAGTGCCCGCCGTCCGACGGTTTCGTCCTGTGCCGTCTGGCTCATCGGCGTGCCATCGCCAGTTCGGATTTTTCGGAGGGGGTGAGGTCGAGTTGGGCGGCGCGGGTGAAGTGTTTGGCCGCTTCGGTCTTGTTGCCGGAGTAGGCGAGGGCCTGGCCCCATTTCAGATGCAACCGGCCCCAGTTGGGGGCGTATTTTTCGGCTTCCGCGAATTTTTCCAGGGCGCGATGAGACTGGTTCTGTGCCATCAGCGCCTCGCCCCAGCCTTCCAGCGGATCAGCGAATTTGGGACCCTTCTGATTGGCGATCGTGAATTTCGCGATGGCCTCGTTCGGCTTGCCGCGTGTCAGCAGCGAACGGCCCCAATCGTGATAGGCGAAGGGCAGCGAGGGTGCATCTTTGACGGCCTTGGCGAACCAGCTGTCGGCCTCGGCGGGCTTACCAGCAAGGGCGGTGATGGTTCCGCGAAAGCGGACGCAATCGTAGCAATCGGTTGGCGTGGCCGCGATCAGGGACTGGCCGCCAGCAATATCGCCCAGATGCGCCTTGGCCAGCGCCAATCTGGGGCGGAAAATGCGGTTGAATTCGGTATCCAAGTCCCATCCCACCTGGGTGGCGCGGATGGCCTGTTCCGCCGCGGGCTCCTCGGTGAGGAGGGAGCGCCAATCCCGGAGCGCGGCAAGAGTCAGGACGGTGTATCTTGCGTCGATTATGCGCGCATAGAGCGTGCGCACCTGAAGACTTGCACCCAATTTGCGGCGCGTACCTGCCGCATCGTGCTGACTTGCCAGCGCCAGTTCACCAAACCATTTGGCTGTGTTGTGGGCGTTGGGAGTGGTCGCATTGGCAAGATTGAGGGCCGCGCCCCGCGCCACCTCCGCGAAATCGCCTTTGGTCTGGGCGAGAAACGCCTTTGCCTGATTGCTTTGCGGCAGCATTTCCAAATAGCGCTGCGCAGTCGCCATCGCTTCTTCCGCATGGCCGTAGGACCATGTCCATTGATAGAGCGCACTGATCCAAGTGGTGTGGGGCTGGATCGAAATGGCGGTGTGATAAAAATCGATCGCGGCGGCGACATTTCCGCGCCCCGACCAGGACTGGGTACCCAGCCCGTTCCAGGCCCAGGCGCGTTCCAGCGGGCTGGGATCATAGGTCAGGCGGCGGTAGATCGCCTGCGCCTGGTCCAGCCGGGTCTGGGCGTCGGCCGGCACCGGCGTGGCGTCGTTATAAAAACGGTCCAGGTAGTTGGCGTAACGAAAGGGTTGGGTGGCGCGATAGACATTCTCGGCCGCTTTTTGGATGACGTTGGCCAACTCATCTTCCGTGCCGAAAACAGGTTCGCCGCGGTCGCCGCCCGCGCGAGCAACGATCGCCAGACCAGTGCCGGTGTGCCAGACTTCGCCGGTGATATGCGTGTCGCTGCCCAGCCATTCGCGCAGGAAGTGGCGAAACTCGCCCAAGGACACGCCGGTTTCTGGAATCTCCACCTTCAGATCGCTGCCCCAATTGTTGGAATAGGATTGGGGCGGGCGGAAGGAATTGGTGCGGGTCTGCAGCTCAGTCAGCTTGTCGAGCACCTGGCTTGCCACCGCCTGGCCGGTCAGTCCCCTGGCTGCCAGGTCCGGCGGCACGCTGAAGGGCTCGATGATCAGGCCGTTGCTGTCCGCGGCATCGCGCACCATCATTACCACCCCGGTCGCCGCGGCGATGCCGACGCACAGGGTCGCCAGCCTGAGCAGCACGCCCAGCCATTTTTCGAACATCCCCAGGTGCAGTTGCTTGAGCTGCTCGTGCAAGTGATGGCGCTGGTCGGCCAGCATCTGCCGCTGGTCCGACAGGAAGGCGGCGACCTCGGCATGAAGGGAGGGATCGTTGCGCGCCGCCTCCATGGCAAGGTCCAGGGCAAGGCCGTTGCTGTCGGAACTGGAAGCCGATTGTTCGACCGTGTCAGCTGCTGCTTCGCTCATCGTGCGATCCTTGCCAGTTCTTGTTTTTCGGATGAGGTGAGGGTGGCCGCGCGGGTGACGTGTGGCCGGCTGCCGTCTGGCGGCATCTGCGGCTGTGTCTCGTCCCCTGCCATGTGCCTCCCAAAGGCTTCAGGCGCTTGTTGAGATTTCCGGCTTAATGCCGTGATTTTTATTGAGAAAGCTGGGTCGGTACGGTCAGGCCCAAAATGGCAATGGCTAACAAGTTAACGCTACAATGACCGAAAGTTCCCTGGGGCGGAAGTCCGCCCTTTTTGGGGGACAGGCCCCGGCCGGTAACCAAAAAACTCCGCTTTTTGCGCCGGTCCAGCAGCGTCCGGCACGGGCCCTGCACCGCATCCGGCAGGGCGGCCCAATGCCGTCCATTGGTGAGACAGATGACCCGCAATGACCCATCATCGCGGCCGGATCGCATTTTGCTTGTGGTCACGGCCGTCATCCTGGCCACGATCAGCGCCACCTTCGGCGCCGCCATGAGCGCGCGCGCCGCGGCGCCCGCCGCCATTGTGGCGGACGCGCCCCGTTTGCCCAGCGCGCAGCAGGTGGTGCTGGCCGAACATCGCTGCCTGACCGAAGCGCTGTATTACGAAGCCCGCAGCGAAGGCGTGAAGGGCGAGAAGGCGGTGGCGGAAGTGGTGTTTCATCGCCTGAATTCGGGCAGGTACGGCAACTCTATCTGCGCCGTGGTCTATGAAGGCGCGGACAAGAAGGTTTGCCAGTTTTCCTTCACCTGCAACGGCGACATGGATCGCCCGCGTGAGATCGTGGCCTGGAACCAGGCCGAGGAGCTGGCGGCGCAGATCTTCACCGGCGAGGTGCGCTTGCGCAATTTCACCGGCGGCGCCACCAGCTATCATGCGAATTATGTGAAGCCTTACTGGGCGCCGACCTTGAAGCGCACCACCCAGATCGGCAAGCACATCTTCTATCGTACCGGCGAGAGCTGAGATCCATCTATTTGTGATGTTCCAGAGGTGCGAGCGCATCCGCGCATTGCATCGATGCGGCGATGGAACGCTCGATGCTTTTCTGTGTGCTCGGGCGACGGCCTTTACCAACATCCGGCTTTGCGCTGAGAGATTGTCAAAGGCCGTGCGATGTTTGCCCTGGCAAGACCGCCCTCGCGCGCGCCTGGTTAACAGCGCGCTTTGGCCCGGCGGTTGCAAGACTGATCGGTATGGAGCTCAAGCCGCCGCAAGGTGGCTCAGAGCGGAACATTAACGATCAGGAATGACACAGATGACCAAGTTTTTGACCAAAATCGCTACTACCGCCGCCTTCCTGGTGGCCGGTGCGACTGCCGCCAATGCCGGCGTGATCACTTTCACCTCCGTCGGTAATGACACCAACAAGAAGGCCGGCGAAGACTGGGTCGCCAAGTTCGATAGCCCCTTGCTGGCCGGCTATACGCTGAGCTTGAGCAATGCCGGCATCTATCAGGGCACTTCCGCCGTTGCCGCGGCACCGGATGGCGACAACACCAAATATCTCGCGATCCTGGGCGGCGGCAGCGCCACCCTGACCGCGCCGGGCACCATGAAGACCATGAGCGTCTATCTC
>CBHTTW010000307.1:0-3820 GCA_966096025.1 uncultured Alphaproteobacteria bacterium
TCGTCGTCGGTGGCGGTTTCCGGCGTCGCCAGCAGCACCTTGTCGTTGAAGATGTTGAGGCCCTTATTCTCCATGGCGCCCATGTTGAAGGCGCTGACCGCCACGATCATGAAAATGTCGAGGTCGTATTCGCGGCCATAGGCCTGTTCGTCCCAGCGCATCGAACGCTTCAACGCATCCATGGCATAGCGGGCGCGCGGCTCGTTGCCATGCTCGACATAAATGTCGAGCGCGATCCTGCGCCCGCTCATGGTGGTGAAATTGTCGTGGATGGAGCCGAGGTCGCCCGCCACCAGCGCGAACAGATAGGAGGGCTTGGGGAAGGGATCGTGCCACACCGCGAAATGCCGGACTTTTCCGTCCTCGTCGGGCGGCAGCACCCCGCGCTGGATGCGATTGCCGTTGGACAGAAGCACGGGATACTGCTCCTGGTCCGCTTCGATCCGCACCGTGAACACCGAGAGATTGTCCGGCCGGTCCAGGAAATAGGTGATGCGGCGAAAGCCTTCCGGCTCGCATTGGGTGCAGAACATGCCGTTGGACAGGAACAGCCCTTCCAACTGAGTGTTGGCGGCCGGATCGATCTGGCTCTCGATCTCCAACACCAGATTTGCGGGCGGGTTGGGCAAAGTGAGGCTTTTGTCGTCCAGCTGATACTCGCCCGGGCCGAGCAGGCGATCGTCCAGCGCCGCAGAAAGCAATTCCTGGTTTTCGCCCTGCAGGATCAGGGGGCCGTGCCCTGAAAGCCGCTCGATGGTGAGCTTGGCGGTGACGCGGGTGGCCTCGGCCTCCAACACGAAATCCAGCTCCACCGTACGGATGCGAAATTCCGGCGCCTTATAGTCTGCAAGATGGATGGTGCGCGGCTCTTCGGTACGCATGGGGGGCTATTTCCAGGAAACGCGCCTGGGTTATAGCCCGGCCTTGGAAGGCCGAACAATCAGCTTCGGCCGATCAATAGACGCGCAGAATTGTCACGCCGTCGCCGTCATGCACTTGCTGATAATTGCTCAGATAGCCGGCCCAGGCGCCGTCCCCTTCATTCCAGCGGAACAGCTCACCTTGCGGGCGATGCAGCACGATATATTTCACCCGGGCGGCGGTCAGTTGCTGTTTCTGTTGCGCAAGATCGTTTGTCTGCAACCTGTCGGCCAGGGTCACGCCCATCCGGCGGGAAGTTTCGCCCTGCACGATCGGCTTTCCGTGACAGGCCGACAGCATCATGGCGGCATTGCCTTCGCCATAGCCCCGCGGCAGGTCCAGCACGCCAAAATTTCCGCGCTCCGCCGCGATCGAAGTCAGCCCCGCCGGGCAGGCGGCTGCCGTGCTGGACAGATGCACAGGCGTGAAATCCAGCAGCATCAAAACAGCAACCAATGTCAGCGCGCCGCGGGCCAGGGTGCCGTGATGGCGCAGCGCCATCACGCTGGCCTGCGCCAGCGCCAGGCCCACAAAGAGGTAGACGAACACCATGGCGCGGGCGGGGGTGCGGACATTGGCGAAGAAGGGCAGCTTGGCCAGGATCACGCCGGGCAGATGCAGCGGCGTGACCTGGCCGCCGATATGCAGGGCCTCGCCGCCAGCGATCACGGCGAAGAAAATCATGCCCCCCAGGGCATAGCGGAGCAAATTCTTGTCAGCCTTCCGCGTCAGCGCCCAGCCGAGAAAAGCCAGGTTGGCCAGTCCCAGATAGACCGTGCCTTCCCAGATATTGCCGGTCAGCGCGGCATGGATGGCGCTGCCATACCGCGCCAGTACATGCGTGGGCGGGAAGGCGATCATCGCCAGCGGATCGGCGACGAACATGTTGCTGCCGTAATAGACGGCGGACGCCAAGCCGGTCGACGCCATTGCCGCAAGCCAGGGCGAAATCAGCAGCGTGGCCAGCACACAACACAAGACCGGCGCCAGCAAAGACCAGCCGCGCGGCCATTGGCGGTTGCGGATGCGCAGCGACAAAAGATGAAAGGCCATGAAGTAGAAAGCGTAGAAAAAGAAATACCAGCAGGAGAGCGCACTGAGGGCCTGCATCGCGGCGGCGCCAGCAAGCCAAGCCATGCTGCGGCGTTCCTGCGCGAGCAGATAGAACAGCACGAATAGCGGCAGGAATTGGATGCCCGAGACATGGGCATGATGCATCGCCTGCGCCACATGCCAGGGATTGAAGGCAAAGACGAAACCGGCGACGCTTGCGCCCAGATCGCGGCCCGGCACATCGCCCAGCAAATGCCTGGCCAAATAGAACATCGCCGCCGCGCCAAGCGGAAAGGATGCCAGCAAGGTCAGATTGTGGAGCGCCAGGATGGTGGCAAAGTCGCTGCCGAACACGCGCGACAACATCGCCACCGCCGCGACCTGCGGCCAGGCGAAGGAATGATAGGCGAGGGGCGTGCCTTCCGGAAAGCGGATCTGGCGGGTGAACAGAAAGTCCTTCCAGCCTTGCGCCTGGGCGGCGTGCCAGCTGTTCCAGAAATCCTGCATATTGTCTTCCGGCGGCCCGATCAGCGCCGACGACAGCTGCGCCAGCCAGGGCCAGAACAGAAGTATGGTGAGCAGCGAGAAACCGGCCAGCACAAGGACCAGCCGCGGCAGCGCCGGAATGTGAAGACGCCCGATCGCGCCCGTGGGCGGATCGAGTACGGTCATCAGCTGGTCCGCTTGACCTCGGTCAAGACGTCCTGCGCCTGATGCGCCAGTTCGGCCAGCTCATTGGGCATGTCCTCGCCCGATTTGCGCGCCCAGTTGACCAGCGAGGAAGCAAATGAGGCCAGCTTGGGCGCATTGGCGATCAGCCGGGCCTGTTCTTCCATCTTGACGGGATCCAGGTCGTATTCGGCGCCCGGCACCCGCCAGCCGCCCCAATCGGCCTGGCCGGTCACGACAACGGGATAAGTGCCCGGAATCGGATGGCCGGCGCAGTCTTCGTTGGGCTGCCACTTGTTGCGGGCGCGGATCACGCGCCAGGTCTGCGCTTCACCGGCGACCTTGTCGCCCACCGGCTCTTCGCTGAGCAATTCCTCGGCGGCGAATTCGCGGCCCAGACCGACATCGTAATGAATGCGGATCGGCTCATCGATGCCCTTGGCCCAATGCGGCACCACATGCTCGATCAAGGCCCAGGTGCCGACCGGCTTCACATAGACCCGTTGGTTCTTGTGGAACGATGCTTTCGCCATGGGGGCTCTTTTCCGTAAATACCCCTTCAGCCTAGGCGGGCGCTGTTAAACCCCGGTTAAGTCCGTTGCCCATTTTGGAACGATCCAGTTGAAATTATTGAGGTTCGGGGCCGAAAACCGCGTAAACAAGGGCATGGAAAGCCCCTGCATCAAGGTCTGCACCTATGACCCCGGGACCGGCCTGTGCCTGGGCTGCGGACGGACCCTGGAGGAAATCGGCGCCTGGTTTTCCATGAGCGATGAGGGGCGGCGGGCGGTGATGGAGCAGCTGCCGGCCAGACTCGAAGAAAGTGGGCTCAGGCAAAGGCCTCGGCCATCCAGTTGAGCTCCTGTGCCAGCCGCACATTTTCGCCGATCACCATGATGGCCAAAGTGGGCGCGGTCTGTGCCGCCGCAGGCAGATTGGCCAGGGTGGTGAGGATCACCTTCTGATCCTTGCGCGCGGCATTGGCGACAAGGGCGGCCGGCTCATTGGGCTCGCGTCCCGCCGCCAGCAAGGCCTGGGTGATTTCGCCGGCGAATTTGCGCGCCATGTACAGGACCAAAGTGGGCGCGCCGCGCGACACCGCCGCCCAGTCCAGCTTGGTCAGCTTGCCGTCGATGCCATGGCCGGTGATGAAGGTGACGGCATGATTGGTGTCGCG
>CBHTTW010000308.1:0-3807 GCA_966096025.1 uncultured Alphaproteobacteria bacterium
GTGCTGCAAAGCCGCGAGGGCGACCGCACCACACCAGGCGGCTTTTCCGATGTCGGCACCTTCCTGCTGGGAACGGCGGGGCTGGCCGAAATTTGGGATGACTATTTGGCGACAGGTCCGCGCGGCTCCGCCACCGGGGAAATCAATTTCCTGCCCTTTTTGCCCTTCCTTTCCACCCAGGGCTGGACCATCACGCCGCTGGACGTGGCGGATGCCACCGAGGCGCGCGGCATCAACACCCCGGAGGATCTCGTCTTCTTCCAGAAGCTGTATAAGAAGGACCGATGAAAAACCTATTGGTCACCGGCGGCGCGGGATTCATCGGCAGCCATCTCTGCGAGGGCCTGCTGGCGCGCGGTCATAAAGTGCGGGTGCTGGACAGTCTGATCTATGGCAGCCGCCAGGCGGTGCCGGCGGCCGCCGAATTCATCGAAGGCGACATTCGCGACATGGCCACATGCCGCCGCGCCGCCGCCGGCATGGACGGCATTTTCCATTGCGCCGCCATGTCCCGGTCCGGCCCCTCCCAGGAACAGATCGATATCTGCACCGGCTCCAACATCACCGGCACCCAGAACATGCTGCTGGCGGCGCGAGACGCGGGGGTGAAACGCTTTATCTATAGCGGCTCCTCGACCTATTACGGCAACCGCACCCCGCCGCATCGCGAAAGCGACCCGCCGGACCTGCTGAACATATATGGCCTGACCAAGCGGGTGGGCGAGCAATATTGCTTGATGTTCGACCAGGATTTTGCCCTGCCCTGCCTGGTGCTGCGCTACTTCAATGTCTATGGCCCGCGCCAGCCCGAGACCGGCGCCTATGCCCTGGTGCTGGGAATTTTCCTGCGCCGGCATGCCGACAAGCAGGTGCTGGAGATTCACGGCGATGGCAGCCAGCGCCGCGACTTTGTCCATGTCCGCGACGTGGTCGACGCCAATATCGCCGCTTTCGAGAGTGTGTTGCGCGGCGAGATTTTCAATGTCGGCAGCGGCGAAAGTATTTCCGTCAAGGAGCTGGCGGATATGATCTCGCCTGCCCAAGTCCATACCGAAGGACGCAAGGGGGATTCCGCCGCCACCCTCGCCGATATCTCCCGGATCAAGGCGGCACTGGGCTGGTCGCCGAAAATCTCTTTTGCCCAGGGTTTGGCGGAATTGAAAACGCTAACACGATAAGGCGGTTCCCGGCCTAGCTAGCCAATGAGGAGCGGTGCCGTTATCCTGCCCTACCGACAGAAATCGTCCAAAGGATCGCCATGCCCTATTCGCTTCCGCTGCTTTCCGTCCTCTTTGCCGCCATCCCGCTGGTCGCGGCCGCGCAAAGCGCCAAGCCCGCTTTGTACACCGCCGACCAGGCCGGCAGAGGAGCCGCGATTTACTCCCAGTCCTGCGCCGCCTGCCATGGCTCGCAGCTGGAAGGCACCGCGGCGCCCGCGCTCAAGGGTGCGATATTCGGCGAAATGGCCGCGGCGCAGAGCCTGACCGCCCAGACCTTGTTGGACGTGATCGCCAACACCATGCCGCAGTCCGATCCCGGCTCGCTCAAGCCGGAAGACAATGCCGCCGTCACCGCCTATATCCTGCAGCAGAACGGCTATCCCGCCGGAGCCGCGGCGCTGGCCAACGGCGCGGCGGGCATGTCGGACGCCAAGATCACGCCGTAATTCCGCCGCGTAATAACAAGCGGCTCATACGGCCGTCCCGGGGGAAAGCATGAAATATTACGCGCGCGCATTGCTGGCGGCAGCTTGCCTTGGTCTGTGCGGCAGCGCCTTGGGCCAACCGGCGCCGCCCGTGGGCAGCCTTGGAGAAGCCGCGCCGGCCATTGGGGCGCGGCCAGCGCCAGGCACGCCGATGCGCGGGGCACCTGACAATTCGGTGGCCAATCCCGGCTCGTTCCAGATGCAGCCCGTGGCACAGAAGGTCGATGTCACCGACGCCATGATGCTGGACTCCGACCGTTCCGACGATTGGATCCTGCATGGCCGCACTTACGACAATCAGCGCTTCTCGCCTTTCACCGACGTCAACAAGTCAAATGTCCGGCAGTTGCGGCCCACCGCCATCATCCAGACCGGCATCACCAAAACCACCGAGATGACGCCGATCCAGGTCGATGGCGTTCTCTATCTCGAAACCGGCGACAACAATGTCCAGGCCTATGATGCCATCACCGGCAAGCAGCTCTGGGCTTATTCGCCCAAGCTTGGCTACGCCAATCTGTGCTGCGGCCAGCAGGCGCGTGGCGTGGCGGTGGCTTACGGCAAGGTGTTCGTCGCTCAACTCGACGGCCATGTCGTGGCGCTGGATGCGCGAACCGGCAAGCAGGTCTGGAAGACCGAGCATGCCGAGATTCTGCCCCAGCCGTACCATTTCTATTCCTTCACCATGGCGCCCATCGCCTTCAACGGCATGATCCTGGTGGGCAATGCCGGCGCGGAGTGGCCGACGCGCGGTTTTTTGGAAGCGCTGGACGCCAATACCGGCAAGCTGGTTTGGCGCTTCAGCACCACGGCGGCGCCCGATCAACCCGGCGGCAAGAGCTGGAGTGGCGACAGCTGGAAATATGGCGGCGGCTCGGTGTGGAACACGCCTGCCATCGATCCCAAAAACAATCTGATCCTGTTCGCCACCGGCAATCCCAATCCCGATTTGGACGGCACCAGCCGCAAGGGGGACAATGCCTATACCGTCTCCATCGTCGCCATCGACTCGCGCAACGGCAAATTGAAATGGTGGTACCAGCAAGTCCCCCATGACATTTGGGACTATGACGCCTGCGCGCCGGTGGTACTGTTCGACACTACCGACGAAAACGGCAAACTGGTGCCCGCCGCCGCCGAAGCGGGCAAGGTCGGCAGTCTTTTCATAGTCAACCGCTTGACCGGCAAGCTGATCCGCAAGTCTCAGCCCTTCGTGACGGTGAATGAGAATTTCATGAAGCCGTTGACGAATACGCCGATTTCTATCCTGCCCGGCAGCAAGGGCGGGGCGATGTGGTCGCCGCCGGCCTATTCACCCCAGACCAAATATTTCTACACCATGGGCATCAATGAGGTGCACGACTTCGTGCTCAACCGGCCGCTGCCCGATGCTTACAAGCCCGGCACTCCGATTGTCGGCCAGTATACCGGCGGCAACATGGCGCTGAATCTCGCCGCGCTGCCGCCCAACGGCAACCTCAGCGCCATCAATACCGAGACCGGCGCCATCGCCTGGCAGTACCGGTCCGAGCGCCCGATGTATGGCGGCGTGCTGGCCACCGCCAGCGGCCTGGTCTTTGCGGGTGAGATGAACGGCGACTTCAATGCCTTCGACGCCAAGACCGGTGAAAAGCTTTGGCATTATTCCTTGGGGATGGGCGTCTGCACCCCGCCCATCACCTACAAGATCAAGGGCGTACAGTATATCGCGGTGGGCGCCAGCGGTTGTCACGGCGGCGAGATCCTGATGTACAATGACGGTCGACCGATCTTCGGCGATGTCTTCGCGATCTTCGCCCTTCCCGACAAAGGCTGACCATGGACACCCAGACCAGAAAAATCCTCGAAGGCATTGCCACCGCCACCCTCACCACCGTTCTGTTGAAGAAGGGTCTTCGCAACGTCTGGATGCGCGGCGCCTTTCCCAAGCAACCGGGCCAGAAACGGGTGGCGGGCACCGCCTTCACCTTGCGCTTCGTTCCGGCGCGCGAGGATCTGGCGACGCCGGCGAGCTGGGCCTCGCCCATTTCCACCCGCGCCGCCATCGAGGCGATGGAAGAAGGCGTGATCGCGGTGGCGGACGCCATGGGCGTCACCGATGC
>CBHTTW010000309.1:0-3806 GCA_966096025.1 uncultured Alphaproteobacteria bacterium
CGCGCAGCGCCAGCATCATGGCGTGATAGACCTGGGACGAACGGTCTTCGGCGATGAGCTTTTCGCCAGGCGCGCAATGCCATTTGCCCGCCACATCGCGCGACCATTCGGTGATGGCAACGCGCTCCTCCCAGCCCGGCAGCGCCGTGGCGATGGACGTGTCCGGG
Source organism: uncultured Alphaproteobacteria bacterium (assembly GCA_966096025.1). Lineage (GTDB taxonomy): Bacteria > Pseudomonadota > Alphaproteobacteria > Micropepsales > Micropepsaceae > Rhizomicrobium. The sequence goes on from CBHTTW010000309.1 coordinate 168, forward strand.
TTCAGCACAAAAGACGCGCCGTCATAGACCACCTCGTCCTGCCCGCCCAGTTGGTTGAGATAGATCAGCGGCAGGCCGGATTCCTTGACGCGGGAGGCGGCAAGCTCAAGCCGCACATCTTCCTTGCCGGCCTCAAAAGGCGAGCCGTTGGGCACGCAAAGAATCTCGGCGCCGCTTTCGGCCAGGCAGGCGGTCACTTGGGCTTTCCAGATATCCTCGCAGATCGGAACGCCCAGCCGCACGCCGCGCACTGTCAGCGGCTTGGGCGCCGGCCCCGGCGCGAACACCCGCTTTTCGTCGAACACGCCGTAATTGGGCAGATCAACCTTGAAGCTTTTGCCCGCGACCTTGCCGCCGTCGCACAGCAGCACGGCATTGTAGAGCTTGCCCTCTTCCGTCCAGGGCGCCCCCATCAGGATGGCAGGGCCGCCATCTTCGGTGTCGCGCGCCAGTTCCTCGACCGCGGCGCGGGCATCTTCCTGCAAGGCGGGCTTGAGCACCAGATCTTCGGGCGAATAGCCGACGATAAAGAGTTCGGAAAACAGGATGACATCGGCATCCCGCGCCAGGCTCCGCGCCGCGCGGGCGCGCGCCAGATTCCCGGTAATGTCGCCCATCACCGGGTTCAGCTGCGCCAAGGCAATGCGATAACGATCAGGCATGACCGTTTTCTACAGGTTGAAGGGAAGAGGTACTAGCGGCGGCCTGCCGCAACACGGCTTTGGGTCGCCGCCACGCCGGAGGCTTCCTCGATCCAAAGCGCGGTTTGGAGCGCTTGCGCCGCCTGTTCCGGTGTCACCAGGGCGTCCACCCCGGCCTGGACGGCATCGATAAAGCCCGCCACCGACTCGCCCAAGGGATCGCCCAGTTCCAGGGCGCCCAGCGGACGCGGCGTGGTGTTGTGCACATGGCGGGAGAGGAAATCGATCTCGACCACACCGTCGGCATAGACGGCGCGCAGCCCGCGCTTGCGCTCGGTGGCGACGCGGCTGGTTTCCAGCTTGGCGATGGTGCCGCCCGCGAAACGCAGCAGGGCGAAGACTTCGTCGGCATGGGGGCCGTATTCGATCAGCCCTTCGGCCCGCACATCCACCACCGCGCCGGGCACCAGAGTGTGCACCAGGTCGAGATCGTGGATCATCAAATCCAGCACCACCGAGACATCGTCGCCGCGCCCGGTCCAGGGACCCTGGCGCCAGCAGGTGATTTCCAGCGGCGTTTCGCGGTGATCGAGCAGGCCGGTGCGCGCGAAAACAAAGCGCTCCTGATGGCCGACGGACAGGATCATGCCGGTCTTGCGCGACAGTTCCACCAGTTCGTTAGCTTCTTCCAGGGTGGTGGCGATGGGTTTTTCCACCAGCACATGGGCGCCGGCATTCAAAAAGGCGCGCACCATTTCGGCATGGGTGACGGCGGGCGAACAGATGCTGACCAGATCGACCTTGCCCAGCAATTCACGCCAATCGGCGACAACCGAACAACCATGATGCGCCTTGGCCTTGGCCCGCATATCGGGATTGGGATCGGCAATGGCGAAGAGTTCCACATTCTTGCCGGTATGACTCAACGCCTTGTATTTGGTGGCATGGTGGTGACCGAACACGCCGGCGCCAATGACGGCAGCCTTCAGCGGTCCATTTTCGGGCACGCGGCGACGCAGAAACAAAATTGGGAACCCTCAGGAAAAGAGGCCCCTATAAGGAACCGCCACAGGGCAAGCCGCCAGCAAAGAAATGTTGCGGCTTGTTACCATTTAAGCATTTGATATTACTGGGTATTTTCCGGTGCCGAGGCGAGCAAAGAGGCCAAGGCGGCGACGATCAGGTAGGCCAGCATCAGGGGCGCCAGGCCGATCAGCAGCGCCCCGGTGACATCGCCGAATGCACTGCAATGCAGCCAGGGATAGGCCGAGCCGACAAACAGGAACTGAATACCAATGACCGCGACAGTCCCGAACAGAAAGGCGCGCAAGGTCGGGCCCAATATCTGTGGCCGGTCGCTGGCTTCCAGCCGGATCAATCCGGCCTGGAGTTTCAACCGCGACACGGCGCTGGCGAGATAGATGGCGGCCAGCAGCCAGGCAAAGGCGGCGGCGAAAACCCGCCCGCCATCCATGGTGCAGCCCTCCAACTGGTGCACCAGCACGCGCTGGCCCGGCACCACGCCGAGGATGGCCGCCTGCAATTCATCCACCGCGTTGTAGATGGGCTCGGGCAGATGGCCGACCACATAGCGGTCCATATTGGCCGGGGCAAAAAATGCCTGATTCAGAAAACTCAAAATGACGAAAGCGATGAACACCGCCTCGTCAAAGCCGGGAATGAGATGATGCGGCTTTAGCCCCTTGAGCCAGGCCGTGCCTCCGACATGCCCGGCGGATGCGCCAAACCCGCCCACGAACAACAGGCCCATGGCGATGAACAGCAAGGCGCAAATGCCGATGCCGGGCAACAGGGAGGCCAACGGCACGCCTTGCAGAAGATTGAGGCGCAAGGCATGGGCGGCCGCGAACAGGCAGAAGACGATCCAGCCTTTGGCCAGAAGCCGCGCCATGCCCATCTTTACACCGGGCCGCGCAGGGCGGATCCATTCGCTTCGCTCAGGCTCGTCGCATGCGCGGCCGTCATGCGGAAGCAGCGAGACCTGATAGCTTCATCCGCTCGTCGCGGATGCCCTGGGCGATCAGGAACGCCAGTTCCAATGCCTGGCTGGCATTGAGGCGCGGATCGCAGGCGGTCTGATAGCGGTCCTGCAGGTCGATTTCCTTGAGGCCCTGCGCCCCGCCCAGACATTCGGTGACGTTCTGGCCGGTCATCTCGAAATGCACGCCGCCGGCATGGGTGCCTTCGGCGCGATGGATGGCGAAGAAGCTGCGCACTTCCTCCAGCACCCGTTCGACGGGGCGCGTCTTATAGCCGGACTGCAGCTTGATGGTGTTGCCGTGCATGGGATCGGACGACCACACGACCTTGGCGCCTTCGCGCTTCACGGCACGGATCAGCGGCGGCAGTTTTTCGGCCACCTTGTCGGCGCCGAAGCGGGCGATCAGGGTGAGCCGGCCGGGAACATTGCCCGGATTCAAGGCCGCGATCAGGCGCAAAAGATCGTCGGGCTCCAGGCTGGGGCCGCACTTCAGGCCGATGGGATTCTTGATGCCGCGCATGAATTCGACATGGGCGCCGTCCAGCTGGCGGGTGCGGTCGCCGATCCACAGCATATGCGCGCTGGTGTCGTACCAGTCGCCGCTGGTGGAATCGACCCGGGTCATCGCCTGCTCGTAGGGCAGGAGCAAGGCTTCATGCGAGGTATAGAAATCGGTGGCGCGCAGCTGCGGCACGGATTCCGAGGTGATGCCGCACGCCGCCATGAAATCCAGCGTTTCGGAAATACGCTGTGCCAGACCTTTATACTGTTCGCCGGCCGGCGAGTCCGCGATGAAGCCCAACATCCAACGATGGACATTGTGCAGATCGGCATAGCCGCCCTGGGCAAAGGCGCGCAAAAGATTGAGCGTCGCCGCCGATTGGGCAATGCCCTGCAGCAGGCGCTGCGGATCGGGAATGCGCGCCTCGGGCGTAAACTCACCGCCATTGATGTTGTCGCCGCGATAGGACGGCAAGGTGACATCGCCGCGCTTTT
>CBHTTW010000310.1:0-3799 GCA_966096025.1 uncultured Alphaproteobacteria bacterium
GCGGGAAATAGATGAAGACGTCGGTGGTGCCGAACTGGCGGTCGATCACCGCGCCGTCGCCGATGCAGCAGCCGGCGCGGACATAGCCCTTGAGCATCGGCGGCAGGCTGCGGATGCCCTCGCGCTCGTCGATCGTGTCCTTGGGCATGCGGTTCATGCCGACATAAAGCTCGGGCTGCGCCTTGACCCGCAGATGTTCGGGCATGGGATGGAAATGATGCAGGTAAGACAGCGGCAGCGCCATCTCCGCCACATCGATGCCGGGCAGGCTCGCGCAGCCGAACATCAGGTCGATATCGAAGCGCGCGACATAGGCCATCAGGCCCTTCCACAAAAGCTGCATGGTGCCGGGACGGGCGCGATAGCTTTTGAGAATGCAGGAACGGCCCAGCTCCAGGCACTTGGTGTCGGCCGGCAACCCGTTCAGCATCGGCGTCAGGTCATATTCGCCGGAGGTGTAGAAACCGCCGACCTTGTCGGCGTCCTTCTTGCGCGTCAGCCGGTAGGTGCCCACCACCAGCGGCTGGCCGTCCTCGTCATGGGCGTCGCGGTCCACCACCAACAGGTGATCGCAGACATCGTCGAACTTGTCGAAGTCGCGGCCGCTCTCGCGCATCTGGGGCGAGGGCACGGCGCTCATCTCTTCATAGAAGACGCTATAGCGCAGGCGCTGGGCCTGCTCGACTTCGTGCTGGGTCTCGGCGAGGCGCACTTCCAGCGCGCCGGAAACGGCCAGTACCGGCCATTGCTCCAGTCGCCCCTCGAAAGGTCCGGCTTCGTAGATATTGACCACGGTCGCTTCCTGTATGTCCCGGTGAAAGTCCCCACGACTCACCAGGGCTTGGCTGTCGCTTGGGCATAAACCTCTTATGCGACAGTTTGGCAATTTTAACCCGAGCTGCTGTCACAATCCAAGAGCTTGGTGAATTTTTGTGAAATTACGAGGGGTTAACGCTTAACGCGGTCTGCCGGCGGGCCAGCAGAACAAACAGGATCAAGGCCGGAACCCCGATTGCCCCGCAGCCGGCGAAAAAGGCGGCATAGGCATTCATCAGGCCGATCTTGGCCGCCATGGCCTCGACCGCGGCACCGGAGAAGCCTTTCAGGATTTTGCCCGCCCAGGCATAGGTCGAAGACAGCAGGGCATATTGTGTCGCCGTGTAACCCAGGCTGGTCAGGCTGGACATGTAGGCGACCAGGGTTACCCCCGCCATGGCGATGGCAAAATTATCGACTCCCATGATCACCGCGAAGGTCACGGGATCATGCGCATAGGGCAACACACCATAAAGCGCGGTGCCGAACATCTGTCCGAAGCAGCCGACGATCACGGCCCGCATCAAGCCCAAGCGCAGGGAAAGATAACCGCCTGCCGCGACACCCAGGAATACGCCCACCAGTCCGAAACTGCCGCGCACCGCCCCGACCGTGTCCTTGGTCATGCCCATATCGACATACATGGGGTTGTACATCGGGCCGCTGACAAAGTTGGGCAGCTGGAACAGGCTGATTGCCAGCAGCATTATAACAGCGTTGGTGCCATGGGCCTTGAAGAAGGCGATGAAGGGCCCGGCAATCGCATCAAAGATGCCGCGCGGCGTGGAGATCGGTTTGCTGGCGCGTTTTTCCGCCAGCACTTTTTCGGTTTCCTGCGGCTCAGCGGCAAGCAGACAGGCGATGATGCCCACGCCGATCAGCGCGCCATAGACGGCGTAAGAAGCGTTCCAGCCGATGCGCTGGGCGATGGGCAGGATGATGGCTTCGGTTCCCAAAAGCGCGGTGCGAAAGCCCATGGTGTAGGCCGAGGTGAGCAGGCCCAGATCGTCGCGGTCTTTTGCGCTTTCGATCCGCCAGGCATCGACCGCGATATCCTGGGTGGAGGCGGAAAATGCCACCACCAGCGCCACGGCACCCAGCATAGTCAGGCCGCTGGCGGTGCCCAGTATCGCCATGGCGATCAGGCCGCAGCCGACCAGGAGTTGGGTCAGCAGAATCCAGCCGCGCCGCTGGCCCAATGCCCCCAGCACCGGCACGCGGGTGCGATCCAAAAGCGGCGCCCAAAGAAACTTCAGCGAATAGGCAATGCCGACCCAGGATATGAAGCCGATAGCCTTGAGCGTGGTTTGCTCATCGCGCAGCCAATAGCCCAGCGTGTTGCCGACCAGGTTGAAGGGCAGCCCCGAGGAGAAGCCCAGCGCCAGCATGGTCAGCACGCGCGGGTTCAAATAGTCGCGGAATTTGTAGCGCCGCCGCTGCGAAGCAGTCATGCCGCGACGATATGCGAAGCCTCATCGCCGGGAAACAAGGTCCGGAACATTTCTTCCAATTGGGCCGGGTCCACCGGCTTGGTGAGAAAGCCGTCCATGCCCGCTTCCAGGCAGGTGTGCTTGCCCGATTCCAGCGCATCGGCGGTCAAGGCCACGATGGGGGTGCGGGGCGTGCCGCTGCGCGCCTCGCAGGCGCGAATGGCGCGCGCCGCCTCGATGCCGTCCATGCCCGGCATGTGGATGTCGGTGAGCAGCAGATCGAAGCGCCCCTCCATCATCGCCTGCACCGCCGCATTGCCGTTGGTGACCTCGGTGACCCTGTAGCCGCGCCGGCGCAGCAATTCGCGGATCAAAAGCATATTGATGGGATTGTCTTCGGCCAAAAGGACATGCAGACCGCCTGCGGCTTCGGGGATGCGCGCTGGTGTGTTCACTTCGGGCTCGGCAACTGCGGCGGCCGGGGAGGAAACGTCTTCGGGCATGGCAGGCGCAATGCCGTCGCGGCACATGATCAATTGGCGCAGCAGCGAGGATTGGCGAACCGGCTTGACCAGATAGCTGGCAAATCCCATGGCGCGGATCTGCGGCAGGCTTCCCCTGGCGTCCGGCGTCAGCATCACCAGGGCCGGCTTATCGCCGGGACGCGCCGCCAGTTCGGGCGCAACACCGGTCCCCGCATCGACCAGAACCGCATCCGCGGCATCGTCCCTGTCCACCGCGACACCGCCGCAAGCGGCGATCTGCCGGCGCAGACTTTCGCGGAAGGCCGGATTCCTGGTCGCCACCGCCACCCGCATGCCGCTGAGAGACGCATGGTCTTGCGGCGCCTCGGGCTGGTGCGCAGGCAAGGTGAACCAGAAACAGGAACCGCCTTCGGCAATGGCCTCGACGCCGATGTCGCCGCCCATGGTGTTCACCAGGCGCCGGGAAATGGCCAGTCCCAGGCCGGTGCCGCCGAACTTGCGGGCATGGCTGGAATCGGCCTGGACGAACTCCTGGAAAATCTCCTGGCGCTTGGCGGCGGCGACGCCAACCCCGGTATCGCGCACTTCGATGCGCAGCATGCAGTTTTCCATCACCGCCTCGACACAGACCGCGCCGCGTTCGGTGAACTTGACGGCATTGCCCATCAAATTGGTCAGGACCTGGCGCAGCCGAAGCTCGTCGGTGCGGATTGTGTGCGGCACGTCCGGCGCCACAATGGTGGTCACTTCCACATTCTTGAGATAGGCGCGTTCGCACAACAGCTCGGCCACGCTGGGCAGCATGGCGCGCACATCCACCTCGTCTTCGTCCAGATGCAGCATGCCGGCTTCGATCTTGGAGAAGTCCAGTATGTCGCCGATCAAGGACAGCAGGGCTTCGCCGGACTGGGTGATGGCTTGCGCATAGGTGCGCTGTTCGGGGCGAAGCTCGGTTTCCAACAGCAGGCGGCCCATGCCCAACACACCGTTCATCGGGGTGCGGATCTCATGGCTCATGGTGGCCAGGAAGCCGGATTTGGCGCGGCTGGCTTCCTCGGCATTGTCGCG
>CBHTTW010000311.1:0-3788 GCA_966096025.1 uncultured Alphaproteobacteria bacterium
TGTCAGCTGCGCATGAGCGCGGCGTTGGATGGGATCGTTCTCAATTTGCCGAAGTCGCAACACTAATCCCCAGTGTCATGGCCCGCCGGAGTGCGGGCCATCCAGTGAAGATGAACCAGTGTTGCAGGATGAAACGGCCATATTCCTGAGATATCTGATTGATGTCGCCTGGATGGCCCGCATTTGCGGGCCATGACATTTGGAACTTATAGATACGCGGTCTTTCTATCCGCGCTCTGTTCGGGATGCGGCTCATCGTCATGCACCCGCCGCGGCAGGTGGCAGCGCACCAGGGTGCCGCCGCCATTGCTGGTTTCGATTTCCACCCAGCCGTCATGCAATTCCAGGAAACGGTTGACCAGCGCCAGGCCCAGGCCGGCGCCCGCGCGCGTGCCCGAACGGCCCTTGGCGGCAAAACGCTCAAACACATTGGCCTTCATTTCCGGCGCCAGGCCCGGGCCGTTATCGGCCACCGATATCTGCACATCCTCGCCCACGATCGCCGCGGTCAAAGTGATGACGCCGCCGCGCGGCGTGTATTTGAAGGCATTGGAGAGAAGATTGAAGATGATCTGGCGCAGACGCCGCGAATCCGCCAGGAAAACGCCCGCCTCCTTGCCGATCTCGACATTCAAGCTCAGGCCCACCTTGGTGGCCCATTCCCGGGCATGGCTGGCGATATCGGCGATCAAGACGGTCAGATCGATGCGTTCCAGTTCCAGCCGCAAAGCGCCGGATTCCACCAGCGCCAGATCCAGAATGTCGTTGATCAGATTCTTGAGCGTGTTGCCGCCCGCCACGATGGCCTGGATATATTCGTCCTGCTGGTTGTTCAGCGGGCCCGGCGCGCCGCTGGCCAGATGCTCGGAGAAGCCCAGGATGGTGTTGAGCGGCGTGCGCAATTCGTATGAGACATGCTTGATGAAATCCGACTTGAGGCGGTCGGCCGCTTCCAGCCCCTCGTTGCGGTCGCGCAGCGCGCTTTCGATGCGGAAGCGGTCGGTGACATCCTTGAAGGTCACCAAGGTCGCGCCATCGGGCAAGGCCGAGGTGGAAAGAGACAGGATGGAACGGTCGGAGCGTTCAACATCGCCCAGCTCGCGCGCGCCGGCGCCCGCCATGATGGCCTGGATCAACTGGTCCCAGATCGCGCTGTCGCCGAACTTGTCGCGCGACAAAGCGGCGATGGTGCGCACATGCGGCTCGCCCTCCAGATCCTCGCGGTCGAATTCCCAGATGCGGGCGAAGGCGGCATTGTGGAGTTTCAGCTTGCCGTCGGGGCCGAACGCCGCCACGCCTTCGCTCAAGGTGTTCAAGGTCGCCGACTGCACCTTGATCAAGGTGTTGTAGTCGCTCTGCAGGTTCAGGCGCGCGGTGACGTCTTCATAGAGGAAGGTCAGGCCGCCGAAGGGATGCGGCTGGGTCATCACCTTGATGGTCTGGCCGCCGGGAATATGCCAGCTGTCCTCGCTGGAATTCTGCCGCGCCCCGTCGGCATACAGCGCCAGCCGCGCTCGCTTCCAGGCCATGTAATCGCGCTGTTCCGGCAGTTTGCGCGCGTCGCGCAGCCGGTCCAGCACCTCGCCATCGCTGGGATGCTTGTCCAGGAAACTTTCCGGCAGGCCCCACAGTTTGACGAAGGCCTTGTTGTAGAAAGTCAGTTTCTGGTCGCGGCCGAAAATCGCCACCGCGGTCTGCAGCCTGTCCAACGTGTCGGCATGGGCGTCGGCATGCTGTTGCAGCTTGGCTTCCGCCGCCGCTATTTCGGTGACGTCCACTGCCGTGCCGATCACCCCGGCATCGCCCAGCGGGATTTCGGTGAAATCCAGGGCGCGGCGCTGGCCGCCGATCACCGAGAAACGGCGCTCCTGTTGGGTCGTGTTCTGGGCGCGGGCCGCCGCCGCCAAATTATGCTCGTTCTTGTCCAGCGCCATTTGCTCGCGCCGGGCGCTCGCCAGATCCTTGGTGCCGGCGCCTTGCAGGAAGGCGTGATTGCCCCAGGCCAGCGCCAATCCCTTGTCGCGCAGCCAGACCGGAATCGGCAGTGCTTCCAGGATCGCCCTGTACTCGCCGCTTTCCTGGGCTTGCGCATTCTCTTCCTGCAGCCAGACCGCCGCCATGCCGCCCACCGCGCGCCCGCGCGCCATCAGGCCGGCGCCGTTCTTGTCATGAACCTTGAGTTGAAACGCCACGCCGCGATCCGCAAGACCGTCCAGGGCGGTGGACAGCGCCAGCGCGTCGGCGCCTTTCAAACAGGACTGCAAGATTTCATCGCCGCCGCCATAGGAGAAAGGTCCGGCGCCGTCGCGGCCCCAGACCAGAAGCGCGTCGCGACCGGCGCTCAGCAGGGCATCGCGCTCGCCGACCGCCGCCTTGGTCTTGGTTCCCACCAGCCGGAGCGCGCGGCGCAGCCGGCGCGCGGCGCGTTGTTCGGCCAGCGCCCACAATCCCGCTGCGATCGCCAGCGCCACGCCGCCGACCGCCAGCGCGGACAGCACGATCACATTGCCGTTCTGTGGGCCGGCTGCATCGGTTATGGCGATTTGGACGGCCGAGGCGGGCAGGGGCGCCAGGACCAGGCAGCCAAGCAGGATACCCTGCCAGCGCCGGCCCCCCGGCCTTCCGCCTTGTCCCCACCTGGGACCCATGCCCGTCAGCCCCTATTAACTTTTCGCCTTTTCGGCGAATCACTTTGGAATCAACAAGATAGCTGGGGAGGGCGAGTCCGACTAGGACTTGTGGTTAATAAATTACTAAAATCTAAATCCGGCCCACAACTCCAGATTTAGTGGGCTGTGGACAAAATGTGAGTCAAATCAGGGCGTTAAGAATTGGAGCGGCCCAAAAGCAAAAGGGCGCGCCGGATGGCGCGCCCTTTGGGTCAGAAGGTGACCAGTCTTAGTAGCGGTATGTGTCCGGCTTGTAGGGGCCGGCCTGCGCCACGGTGATGTAGTCGGACTGCTTCTTGGACAGTTCGGTCAGCTGGGCGCCGACCTTGCCCAGATGCAGGCGGGCGACCTTCTCGTCCAGCACCTTGGGCAGGACATAGACTTTCTTCTGGTACTTGCCGGTGTTCTGCCACAGCTCGATCTGCGCCAGGGTCTGGTTGGTGAAGCTGGCCGACATCACGAAGCTGGGATGGCCCATGGCATTGCCCAGATTCACCAAACGGCCTTCCGACAGCATGATGATGCGCTTGCCGTCGGGGAATTCGATCTCATCGACCTGCGGCTTGATGTTGTGCCACTTGAGGTTCTTGGTGGCGGCGATCTGAATCTCGCTGTCGAAGTGACCGATGTTGCAGACGATGGCGCGGTCCTTCATGGCCCGCATATGGTCCAGGGTGATGACATCAACATTGCCGGTGGCGGTGACGAAGATGTCGGCCTTGGGCGCGGCCGTTTCCATGGTGACGACTTCATAGCCTTCCATGGCGGCCTGCAGGGCGCAGATCGGATCGATTTCCGACACCATCACGCGGCAGCCGGCCTGGCGCAGCGAAGCGGCGGAACCCTTGCCGACGTCGCCGAAGCCCGCGACCATGGCGACCTTGCCCGACATCATTACGTCGGTGCCGCGGCGGATGCCGTCGACCAGGGATTCGCGGCAGCCATAGAGATTGTCGAATTTGGACTTGGTGACGCTGTCATTGACGTTGATGGCGGGGAACAGCAGCTTGCCTTCCTTTTCCATCAGATACAGGCGGTGGACGCCGGTGGTGGTCTCTTCCGACACGCCCTTGATGTTGGCGGCGATCTCGGCGAACCAGCCCTTGGGCTTTTCCTTCA
>CBHTTW010000312.1:0-3787 GCA_966096025.1 uncultured Alphaproteobacteria bacterium
AACGGCCAGCGTGTCACCCACTTTCATACCGTCGGTACTGCGGACATGAATGGTCACGTCACCCGCCCGTGTGGCGGCCGCCAGGCCGGAATTGGCCAGGCCAAGCAGATGGAAGCCGCGAGCGGCAAGTTTGGTCCCGGCGGGAATTTTGATGGCCGAGGTGATGGTCTGCTGGGTCTGGTGCTGGGTCAGGGTCCAGTTGGAGATGTCAATCTCGCTGTTGCCCGCATTGTAGAGTTCGATGAAACTGTTCGTGGTGTTGGCGGACCCGTCGCTGACGCGGAATTCGTTGATTTTCACCGCGCCCACATTGCGGACCTTGGCGGCCGCTCTCTCGGATTGCTTCTTGCCGTTCGCGGTCCAGAAGGCACGGCCGACGATATCGCCGTTGAAACTCGCCGGACCCGAGGTGAGTTTGAAAGTCGCGCTCACACTGGCGCCGGGCGCAACCGGACCGGGAAAATTGGTGCTGCCCGCCACGGCCGTCCAGCCGGCGGGCAAGGACAGGCTCAAGGTTACGCCGGTCGCGGGAAAAGCCGATGCGTTGGTGAACGTCACCACCGTATCCTGGGAGGAGCCCGGCGCGAAAGTCTGCAGGCCTGTGGGCATGGCGCCCGCCGCCGCGACACGGACATGCGCCACGTCATAGCGGGCTTGGACGACATTGGCCTGAATGAGCTGATCGGTGGCATCGGTGGGAAAGGTCCCCGCCGCCGTCATCGCGCCTTCGTAAAAAGTGCCTTGCGACGCGACACTGTTGTCGCCGCCATTGCCGAGCAGGATGGCGCCTTGTTTGCGCATGGGATCATAGGTGACATCGACGCGCGGCCCGTCGAACATGACCTGAAGCGGTCCGCGCTGCGCATCGCCGCCCAGGGAAGCCCAGCGATGCGGCTCGCCCTTGGCCATGGCGGTGACAAAGCGCCAGCTGATGCTGGGCAGACCGGCGCAAAGTTTGGACGCGCTGCCCTTGTTGACGCAGCCGACCAGGTTGTTCTCCTGATCGGTCATGACCCAGGGGCCGGGAGCCTCGCCATGATACCAGCCGGTGGAGTTGCCGTAATAAGTGGTCTCCATCGTGCCATTGCCATCGTCCTTGCTGTCGATTTCGGCATTGCCGTAATCGAAGCAACAGCCCGAATTATAATGATGGCCGTCGATCACCCAATACTGGCCCTCGGCCTGATCGTCGACCGCCGTGCCTCTGGGATCGTTGAGGCGAAGACCCATGCCGGGCATGATGTAAACACCATAGACCTTGTGGCCCATGATGGTGACCGGCGCCATGTCGGCGATCGGCAGATTGTTGAATCCGCCCATGGCCGGGCCGCTGAAGGCGCCCCGCGGCGCCTGGAAAAGGTCGTTATGCTTGGGCGACTGATCATAGATTTTCGAAATCCAGCAAACGGTATTGACGCAGAAAGCATCTTGCGCCGCGGCATTGGCATAACCGCCTTTGTCGGTCGCGGAGGCCGGCACCACGCCGATATTCAAACTCTTGCCGTCGGACTGACGCAGCACCTGATAGAGCGGCCCCTTATAAGAGGCATAAAGCGCGCGCGTGGTGCTGTGCGCCGCAACGCAAACATTGCCGGCGGCGCCATATATATCGCAGGGCCCTTGCGGCGTCGCGGCGGCTTGCGCCAGTACAGGCGCCGACTGCGGCACCCATCCCAACAGGGATGCCAAAACGCACAGGCCCGCGAGACGAAATCTTTTCATGGCTTCCCCCATGGACAGTTTTCTTATTGTCCGACAAATTACACGAGCGCGGAAGGATTTGAAGGCGCTTGTTGGAGACCTCCCATGGCCACACGCATATTTGCCGCCACCCTGCTTGCCGCCCTGGCTGTTCCCATGACGGTTTTCAGCCAGGAGCCGCCCCCCAACGCGCCGCGCGGCGCGGTTGCTCCCGACCAGAATCTTCCGTCCTACATTCGCAAGCTTACCAGCTTTGGCGAAAGAGCCGAATTCTCGCTGGACGGCAAACGCGTGATTTTCCTCACCAAAACCTTTGGCGATGTGATGGAATATGACCTGGCCACCAACCAGATCCGCAACCTGACGTCGCATTTCCCGCATTACGGCTTCACGCGGGCGGTCTTCCTTGCCAACGGACAACTCCTGCTGACCGGACCGACCGAATATGATCTCAAGAACCCCGGCGCGGCACGGGCCAATTGCTGGATGTTCATTCTCGATCCCGCGTCCGGCAAGCCGCCGCAGCCGCTGAACATGAAGGCGGCGGAAGGCCCCGTGCCATCGCGCAAGCGGATGCACCTGGCTTGGTCGCAGCGTGCCGCCGCCTTCCCGGGTGAAATGGCGCCCGGTTCGTCGCGCATGTTCGAGGCCGACATTGTTTATGAAGGCGGCATTCCAAAACTGGCAAACCAGAAACTGATCATCCAAAGCACCGACCTTCCCTTCCGCGCCACCTTGGAACCGCAGAATTTCCGCCCGCCCGCCGAGACCGAGCTGACGTTCAGCGCCTATGACTATCAGCAGACCGAAGTGTTCGGGATCGATCTGGCGACCAAGAAGCTCACCAACTATTCCAATGCGCCGGTCGTGTATGACGAGCCCGAAGGCATCTTTCCCGACGGCAAATCCACCACCGTGGAATCGGATCATCACAATCCCGCCGGCAAGGGCTTCGACCGCGCCGATATTTACCGCCTGACTCTGGACGGCAGCGGGACGATGCAGCGCCTTACTTGCTTCGCCAATGTGCCGACCTATCGCGCTTCCAATCCCGTGGTCAGCGATGACGGCCGTTATATGGCCTTCCAGATGGGCCGGTCCGGTGTAGCGGCGGGAACGGGCTGGGGCATCTTCCTCTACGATCTCAAGGCGGCGGGCCCGAAACCTGCCTGCTGATCCGGCCAGGATAGGCGCGCGCAAGGATTTTGCCTGCCTTACGCGTGAGATATATCTGTGCGGATGAGATCGATAGTCCTGGCAGGCTTGTTGGCGCTTGCGATCATCCTGCCATTCCTGCTCTGGGGTGAGGCGGCCGAGGCTTGGGTCGACCGGCTCCTGTCTGACCAGTCATCGCTATGGCTGCTTGGAGCGGCAATCTTCCTTGTGCTGGCGAGCGACATCGCTCTTCCCATCCCTTCAAGCGTTGTGGCGACGGCCTCCGGCGCATTTCTCGGCATCGGCTTGGGCACACTCGTCTCGGCCGGCGGCATGACGGCGGGTGTCCTGGCCGGACTGTTGATAGGCCGGCGATACGGGCGGTCCGCTTGCCGCGCCTTCGTCGGGGCAAAGGAATATGATCGGCTGGAACATTATGTCCGGTCCCACGGCATCTTGATCCTGGTGCTGATGCGCCCAGTGCCGGTTCTCGCCGAGGCATCCGTGATCAGCGCTGCGTCTCTTGGAGTCGAGATGAAAAGCGCGATCAGCTATACGACATTGGCAAATCTCGGACTGGCCTTCGCCTATGCTTGTCTCGGCGCCTGGGCTGCCGATCGCGGGACCTTCATCCTGGTCTTTCTGACCTCGCTGGTGCCGCCCACGATATTCTTTCTGGGCGCCAGACTGGCGGGTGCAACAGAGGACCCGCGATAAGCGCACGCTGATAGACCGAGTTAGAGGAAGTGGCGGACAGGGTGTCCGCCTAACATTCTAACCCTGGGAGTCCGGGACGTGTCGGGACGCGCCTAAACACAGCGAAATAGGGCTGAAAATGCTGGGCTATCTTGCTTCGTTGTTCATCCTGTGTTCCGTAGTGTCCTGATGATACCCAAGCGATTTGTGGGAAGGTTTGTGGGAAGGAATGCAT
>CBHTTW010000313.1:0-3784 GCA_966096025.1 uncultured Alphaproteobacteria bacterium
TGCGCGGGAGGGTTTTTGGGGCGTGGGCAGGAGAATGGCGCACCCCTTATAGGGTATACGGGCCCGCCTTTGGACTAACCCATGACGCAAAATACCCCGGCCCTTCGGGTTGCGTTGCGGCGGACGCCCGCGGTGTCGCCGCGCTCGACCGTATTGCCGATACGCTCTTCGCGCGGCTCCTGGCGGATCGCCTCGCCGCAACGCAACGCAGCTGTTTCAATCTGGCCTTAACTTGCTCTTAGTCGACGAAAATAATGCCTTCGCGCGAACAGGCCTGGCGAAAACCCAGGACCCATTGGCGCTGCGCTTCGGTTTCGGGCACTTCCAGCCCGCGCGCCGCGGCAATCATGTCCAGCGCCACCGCGCCGTCGACGCCCAGAAGGATCATGACGCAGGCCGCCAAGGTGGTGGACCGGCCGATCCCGGCGCGGCAGTGGATGGCCACCGATTTGCCCGCCGCCATACGGTCCGCCAGCTGGTGCGCCAGATTGGCGAAGGGACCGACGGTCCCCGGCACGGTCTTGTCACGAATGGGGATGGAAAAAAATTCCATGCCGAATTCCTCGCACAGCGTCCGTTCGGCGTCGGTCAGATTGGGGATCTCAGACCGCTCGAGCAACGAGACGACGGTGTCGACGCCCTCGTCCCGCCAGGCCATGATCGCGGCTTCCAGCTGCTCGTCCATGCGCGGCGCCGCCATGATCGCGAGATTGCCTCCGGCGAACTGGTTGATCCAATAAAGCTGTCGCGGCTCGGGCATTCTCGGTTTCGTCTGGGGCGCATGGCGCTTGCAAGGGGCCGCCCGCTTTAGCTCCAAAATCCCAAACGCGTCAAGCAAGCGGCGGCTGCGACAGCATTTTTTGACATTCAAATCGGTTGTTGACCAAGGATTAAGTCCCGGCGATGTTCGCTGCGGACGTATTCAAGCGGGCATCTTCTTGGCGACGATACTGGTCACAGGCGCGGCGGGATTTATCGGTGCCGCCGTTTGCCATGCCCTGCTGGCGCGCGGCGATACGGTGGTGGGCGTCGACAATCTCAACGACTATTACGATGTCGGCCTGAAAGAGGCCCGCCTCGCGCTCCTGACCGCGCAACGGAATTTTTCCTTCCGCAAGGCCGACATTGCCGACAAGGACGCAATGCTGGAATTTGCGGGGCGCGACATCGCCGGCATCGTCCATCTCGCGGCCCAGGCCGGGGTTCGCTACAGCCTCAAAAATCCCTTCGCCTATGTCACCGCAAATGTCATGGGCCAGGCGGTGATGCTGGAGTTGGCGCGGGCGCTCAAAGATTCCGGGGCCGGCCTCAAGCACTTCGTCTATGCCAGCTCCTCCTCGGTCTATGGCGCCAACAGGAAAACCCCTTTCGCCGTAGGCGACGCGGTCGATCATCCCAACTCTCTCTATGCCGCGACCAAGCGGGCCGACGAACTCTTCTCCCATACCTATGCGCATCTCTACGGCATCGCCTGCACGGGCTTGCGCTTCTTCACCGTCTATGGACCTTGGGGACGCCCGGATATGGCGCCCATCCTGTTTGCCGGCGCCATCGCCAAAGGCGAGCCCATCAAGGTGTTCAACCATGGCGAGATGTGGCGGGACTTCACCTATATCGACGACATCGTGGCCGGGGTGCTGCGCGCGCTGGACCGGCCCGCAACGGGTACGCCGCCGCATGCCCTCTACAATCTGGGCAACAACAAATCCGAGAAATTGACCGACTTCATCGCGCAAATCGAAAAAGCCATGGGCAAGGAGGCGCAGAAGGTGATGGCGCCGATGCAGCCCGGCGACGTTCCGGCCACCTATGCCGATATCGCGGCCACTACCCGCGACCTGGGCTTTGCGCCCACCACCCCGATCAGCGTGGGTATTCCCAAATTCGTCGCCTGGTTCCGGGACTATTACCGGGTCTAGCGGGCGTCGAGAGCGGCCAGCAGGGGTGCGGCCTCCTCCCAGCCTTGCACCAGCCGCTCGGCCCCGGCCGCGGTCAGCCGCCTCCCCAGCCCGTCATGGGCATGGCCGCCGCCCAGAAAGCCCCAGACCCGCATCCCCGCCCGCCTGGCGGCGACCACGCCATTGACGCTGTCTTCCAGCACCAGGCATTCACCAGGACCCACGCCCAGCGCCTGCGCCGCATGCAGAAACAGGTCCGGCGCCGGCTTGGCCTGGGCGACGTGATCGGCGGAATAGACATGGGGATCGAAATGATCCCACAGCCCTACCTGGCGGAGTTTGCGCTCCAGCCCCTCTTTGGTGCTGGAGCTGGCGACCGCCTTGAGAAGCCGCGTCCCCGCCACCGCCGTGCCGGCGCCAGGCACCTCGGTCAGCCGCGCGATCATGGTCTGGCGCAAACGCGCGGCGAGTTCCTGGCGGAATCCGGCGGCGACCGCCTTGCCGGTGCGACTATGGACTTCCCGGTCGATTTCTTCGTGAAAAGCTTCGTAGCTGAGCCCCATGAAGCGCGCGACATAGTCTTCGCGTTCGAAACTGACCCCCTGCTCGGCCAGCATGGCGAGCTCGACCTCCAGCGCCAATATCTCGCTGTCGACCAAAACGCCGTCGCAATCGAAAATGACCGCCGATATCAAGGCCAGGTTAAGCCGCCTTGCGGGTCGCGAGGAAATCGCCCATGCGGTCAAGCGCCTTGAGAATATTCTCGGCCGAATTGGCGTAGGACAGGCGCAGATAGCCTTCGCCCAGAATACCGAAATCCGGACCGCCGATCAGCGCCACGCCGGTTTCGTCCAACAGCGCATTGGCCAGCGGCTTGGCCTTCCAGCCGGTCTGTTTGACGTTGGGGAAGGCATAGAAAGCGCCCTTGGGAATGATGCAGGACACGCCCGGCAGCTTGTTGAGGCCTTCCACCACCAGCTTGCGGCGCTTGTCGAACTCGCCGCGCATATGGGCGACGGCGTCCTGCGGACCCGAAAGCGCGGCAATGCCGGCATATTGGGTGGGCGCGTTGACGCAGGAATGCAGGTTCACCGCCAGCTTGCGGGCATAGTCGTAGAGCTTGCCCGGCCAGATGGCATAACCCAGCCGCCAGCCGGTCATGGCATAGGTCTTGGACCAGCCGTTCAGCAGGATCAGCCGGTCGCGGATCGACGGATAGTTGAGCAAAGTGACATGCTGTTCGCCGTCATAGATCAGCTGATCGTAGATCTCATCGCTCATGATCGCGACCTGCGGCCACTTGGCCATGCCGGCGACGAATTTCTCGACTTCGGCTTTCGGCGTCACGCCGCCCGTGGGATTGGCGGGCGAGTTGATGATGATCAACCTCGTCTTGTCGGTGATCAGGCCCAGCGTCTCTTCGGCCGAAAAGGCAAAGCCATTCTCTTCGCGGATCGGAATCGGCACCGGGGTGGCGCCGGTATATTCGATCATGGAGCGGTAAATCGGAAAGCCGGGATCGGGATACATGATCTCCACCCCCGGCTCGCCGAACATCAGGATGGACATGAACATGGTGGGCTTTCCGCCCGGCATGATCATGACTTCCTCGGGTGAAACGCTCACGCCATAACGCTTGTGCAAGTCGCCGGACACCGCCTCGCGCAGCGGCAGGATGCCGTTGGCGGGGGTATAGCCGTGATGGCCGTCGCGCAGCGCCTTGGCGGCCGCCTCGACGATATGCTCGGGGGTGCGGAAATCGGGCTGGCCGATGCCCAGATTGATGATGTCGCGCCCCTGGGCCGCCAGGGCGGTGGCCCGGGCCAGCACGGCGAAGGCGTTTTCTTCGCCGATACGGTCGAAATTCGCGACGGTCTTCATGGGGC
>CBHTTW010000314.1:0-3782 GCA_966096025.1 uncultured Alphaproteobacteria bacterium
TTCACGCCGCCATGACAGGACATGCACTGGCTGTTGAAGATCGGCCTGATGTCGCGGTTGAAATCCACCCGCCGCTGCGACGAGTCGCTGCGCCCCCAGAAAGCCGCCGCTCCGGCAGCCGCAATCATCACAACGGCCAAAATCGCCGTCGCGGCAATGCTGATTCTGCCTGGCCTCCCCAAACCGACCGCCTTTTTTTGCGTTGTGTTACGCCCGGTTAGGCGATTCAACCAGAGTCGGATTGGGTGTCAAGAAGTGGGACTGTGTTCCGCAATGCAACCAAAGCGGCGAAAGGCCAAGTTCCGCGGTTAACGTCAGGCCGGACGGACGGGCATCCGGGACATTAACTCTTCGACCACCCGCACCGCCCCTTCGGCTTCGGCGCGGTCGGGGTTCTCATTGCTGTTGCGCCAGCTTTTGGCGAATTGCCCCGGACCGACGGCGATCACCATCACGCCGTCGCTTTTGGAGCGGCACTCCACATTGCGATAGGTGAAGCCGTAATTCACTTCCGGCTGCGGGATCAGCCACTCGGTCTGACCTCTGACCGGGATCATCGCTTTGTCCTTCCACCAGTCATGCGCGGCATAACCGGGACAATTGATGATCACTTTTTCGGGCAGATGCGCCAACTCGCCCGGGGAATGGAAATCGCGCATCACGATCTTGCCGCCGGCGCCATAGAATTCGCTGACCAGAAGATGGCCATACTCGCTGAAATTCCAGAACATCTTGGTGGCGCGGGTGGCATAGGGCACCGGGAAGGGATTGACGTCCTGCGTCAGCACTTGCGGTTTGGAGTCGATGTCGGAGGCGCGATTGCCCATGTCGTAAAACACCGGACGCTCCACCCCATTGGCCATGGGCGGCAAGGGCGGCGGCGGGGCGTCGAACGGCGTGTCCGACAAGGCATAGTGATCGACCCAGGCAATGGGATTGCCCGCCATGCCCATATAGGGGCGCATATACTTCCAGGAAGTACGGACCATTTTTTCCCAGGTCTCGCCCAGATTGGCGGGGGCATCGCTGGCCAGCGCCACCGTGCCGGGACCCCATACGCCATTGGCGCGATAGGAACGGGTACGCGGCAACAGCTCGCGGGTATAGATGGTGACATCCAGCCCCGCCCGCTGCGCCACCAGAGCCGAGGTCAGGCCGATAATGCCGCTGCCGATCACCGCGATCTTTTTGGGGCTCTTGGACATGGCCTTCTGCACTTGCATGTCGGCGGAGCCCCAGGACAGGCACCAGCCGCTGCCGTGATGACCGTAATTGTGGATCACCGTGGCATCGCCGACCTGCTCGACATCCAGATTGAAGCCCTTGCTGCGGAACGGCCGGATGCAGCATTTGATGTCATAGATACGGTCGACATGGGCGCGGATCGGCATCAACGCCGCGGGCGGCCGGTCCATCCACGGCGTGGGAGCCGGTTGGGCGGACGCAGCGGTTGCACCGAACCCGGCCAGGCCGAGCGACTTTAAAAGACGGCGACGATCCATAGCTACCCCCGTCCGCCAAAAGTGCGCCCGGTATCAGACCGAAGTCAAGATTTCTTCATCAACCGCAGTTTCGCCGCCTTGGCGCATTCGCTGAGCACGGTGGCATAACGCGCCACCCCATCGGCCCCAACCACAAAGGGGCTGGTTTCGCCGGCCTTTCTTTGCCAGCGGCTCCGGATCCAGGCCTGGTCATACATCGAATGATTGGAAAATATGATGCTGGCGCCCGAGGCCTTGGCGGCATCGCCGAATTTCTTGGCCGAGGCGATATAGGTGTCGAAACGCTGCGGGCTGCGGTCAAAATTGAATCCCATGCCGCCGGAATAGGCAACATGCAGGGTCTTGCCTTGATCCTTGACCGGAAACAGGAAGGACAAGGTGCCCAAAGTGTGGCCAGGGGTCAGAAGAATGGTGACGGTGGTATCGCCCAAGGTCACCTTCTGGCCGTCGGTCGCCACCATGTCGCGCTTGGGCACGCCGCCCGGCATATTGTTCGCCTTGGTGATCATGTCCCAGTCGGGTGCGCCCATGATGACGCGGGCGCCGTAGCGGTCCTGCAGCATCTTGGCGCCTTCGTCATGGTCGCCATGGCCATGGCTGACGATCACGTATTTGATGGTGGCGGGGTCCAGGCCCAGCTTCTTGAGCCCGCCGATGATTTCGGATTCGGCGGCATAGTTGAACATGGTGTCGAGCAGAATGATCCCTTCGCTGGTCTTGATCGCCCAGGCATTGTGGATCTTGGTGCCGACAAAATAGACATTGTCGAACACCTTGGCGGGCTCGGCATACCAGGTGTCGCGCGCCGGAACGGCCCGCGGCTTTCCGGCATTGGCGGCGCGGGTGGCGGCACTCGCGTCGCTGCCGTCATCCGGCTGGATGCAAAGAACCTCCAAGGTGCCGGCAAAATCCAGCCCCGCCGCCTTTTGGGCCGCGAGCACATGTCCCTCGACGGTATCGGGCACCTGGGCCACCGCCACACTCATCACGCCGAAACTTGCCGCCATCAACAGTGCTGCCGCGAAACGCATTTTGTTTTCCTTCCCGTGAATTTCTTTATTTGCGATTTTGAGAGGCGACCATCTTGGTGATCCGCCCCCGGGCGGTGTCGCCGGTCCACAGATTGCCTTGCGAATCCGCCGTCAGATAGGACGCCTCCAGGAATTGACCCTCGCCGGTTCCATTGCCGTTGCCGATGGCGCCCAGCACCTGGCCGGTCTGTTTGTTGATCTTGAGGAACTGGCCGTCCCAGCCAGAGGCAAGCCAGAGATTGCCCTGTTTGTCGAAATACAGCGCACAGATCAGATTGCGCGTCGGCATGGTGCGCAGGAACTTGCCGTCACCGGTATAGACCACGACGCGATAATCCTCGCGGTCGCCGATATAGACATCGCCGTTCCTGGGATCGACGGCAAAACCGTGCGCCATGACGAACTTGCCCTGCCCCACCGCATTGCCCCACCATTGCTGGATGAACTTGCCGTTCTTGTCCAAACGCAGGATGCGGGCGGCGCCGCTATTGTTGGTGGGATCACTGGAATCGGTGTCGTTGGGACTCTCATGGCCATGGCCCTGGGCGATATAGACATCGCCCCGTGCATTGAAACCGACCATCAAGGGCTCCCAAAGATAGCGCTGCCCCTTGGATTCGTCCCAGTCGCCGCGATGTCCGCGGGTGCCGATGGTCATCAGCACTTTTCCGTCAGGGCTGATCTTCTTGGCGGTGGCGCCAGCGGCATCAGTGATCCAGAGATTGTCCTGGGCATCGACCGCAATGCCGTGCGCCTTGGCGTGATGGGTGATGACATCATCGCCGATGGACAACAGCAGCTTGCCGTTCTTGTCCCATTTGAACAATTGCGGCCGGCCGATGGGATTGCGTTGCAGGCCCCAGAGATTGTCCTTGGAATCGGTGGCGACGGCCACCATGCCGTAGCGTTCGCCCTCCGGTGACGGAAAAGGATAAGCGAAGCTGTAGCCCATGGTCTGCTTCCACAGCACCGGCTTGACGCCAAGCCGGTTGCCGCCCCGTTCGTTTGCCGGATCGCAGACCGGCGATTTGTAGCAATAGGGCGTGCCCAAGGTGTTCTTCAGGGCGGCACTTTCCGCGGCGGTAGCGGAGGCTTTGCATTGTCCGGAAAGCTTGGCGGCGTTCTGCAACAGGCAATAGCGCGTGGTCGATCGGGACGCAGCGCTGCAATATTTCTTGATGTCATCGGCGCAACCGGCCATGCCCGCATCGGGTGTGGGGCGCACCCGCGTCTGGATCATCCCTTGCAT
>CBHTTW010000315.1:0-3779 GCA_966096025.1 uncultured Alphaproteobacteria bacterium
GGCTGGCGACGGTGGATTACGGCACCGCGCTGGCGCCGATCTATCTGGCGCATGACGCAGGCATTGCCTTGCATGTCTGGGTCGATGAAACCCGCCCGCGCAATCAGGGCGCCTCGCTGACCGCCTTCGAATTGGGCAGCCATGGCGTTCATCACACCATCCTGGCCGACAATGCCGGCGGCCACTACATGCAAGCCGGGCAGGTGGACATGGTGATCGTGGGCACCGACCGGGTGACCGCCAATGGCGATGTCGCCAACAAGATCGGCACCTATTTGAAGGCGCTGGCGGCCAAGGACAATAATGTTCCTTTTTATGTGGCGCTGCCCAGTTCCACCATCGACTGGACCCTGGACAGCGGCGCCGACATTCCCATTGAGGAACGCTCGGCGGACGAAGTGCTGAAAATGGCCGGCCGGCTTCCTGACGGTTCCGTGAGGATCGTGGAAATCGCCGCTCCAGGCTCGGGCGCGGCCAATCCCGGCTTTGACGTCACCCCGGCGCGGCTGGTGACCGGCTTTATCACCGAACGCGGCACTTGCGCCGCCACCTCCGAAGGCTTACGCAGCCTTTTTCCGAAATAGGGTTCGCCTATGAAGAGCGGTTGGTCTGACAAAGACGCACAGGATTTCATCGCGCGCTACGCCCCCAAGGGCGTCAATGCCGATCTGGCGGTACGCACCTACACCACCCGCCTGTTGGGCAGCGATCCCAAGATGGTGTTGCACGGCGGCGGCAACACCTCGGTCAAGACCAAGGTCAAAGACCAGTTGGGCGAGGATGTGGAGGTGATCTGCATCAAGGGCTCGGGCTGGGACATGGGCGTGATCGAGCCCGCCGGTCTTCCGGCGGTGCGGCTGGAACCGCTGCGCAAGCTGCGCAAGCTGGACAGACTGTCCGACGAGGACATGGTCAACTATCAGCGCATCAATCTGCTGGATTCCAGCGCGCCCAATCCGTCGGTGGAAACCCTGCTGCATGCCTTCCTGCCGCACAAATTCATCGACCATGTGCATTCGACGGCGGTGCTTGCGCTGACCGACCAGCCCGACAACAAGGCGCTGGTGCAGGAAGTCTATGGCGAGCGTGTTGCCTATGTGCCCTACACCATTCCCGGCTTCGCCCTGGCCAAGTCGGTGGCCGATGTGTTCGACAAGAACCCGAATGTCGAAGGCCTGGTGCTGCTCCAGCACGGCATCTTCACGGTGGGCGATACGGCACAGCAGGCCTATGGCCGCATGATCGAATTCGTCACCATGGCGGAAGAGCGTCTGACCCGCCAGCGCAAGTCGCTGGCCCAGGCCAAGCTGCCCGCCAATCTGGCTTCGGTGCCGGAAATCGCGCCCATCCTGCGCGGTGCGGTGGTGATCGAAAAGAATGCCATGGCGGGCACCGCCAAGCGCCAATTGCTGGATTTCCGCACCAATGCGCAGATCCTGAACTATGTGAACGGTGCGGAACTGGCGCGCTACAGCCAGGTCGGGGTGGTGACACCCGATCACACCATCCGCACCAAGAACTGGCCGGTGATCGTGCCGGCGCCGGAAGCCGGCACGCTGGAGCAGTGGGCGGTGGACGTGCAGGAGGCGGTCGCCGCCTATGTCGCGCGCTATCACCGTTATTTCGAGGACAACAACGCCAAGAGCGCGGTGAAGAAAAAGGAACTCGATCCCTTGCCGCGCGTGATCCTGGTGCCAGGTGTGGGGATGTTCGGGGTGGGGGGCAGCGCCAAGGATGCGGCCATCGCCGCCGACATCGCCGAGAATGCCATCGCCGTGATCACCGATGCCGAGGCGATGGGCGAATATCGCAGCATCAGCGACTTCGACATGTTCGAAGTGGAATATTGGTCGCTGGAACAGGCCAAGCTGGGCAAATCCAACGAGAAGTCGCTGGCGCGTCAGGTGGCGGCAATCACCGGCGGTGGCTCGGGTATCGGCGCGGCCACGGCGCGCGCAATGGCCAAGGAAGGTGCCGAAGTCGCCATCCTGGACCGCGACCTGGAAGCCGCCAAGGCGGTGGCCAAGAAGATCGGCGGCAAGGCGCTGGCGGTGGAATGCGACGTCACCAATCCGCAAAGCGTGCGCGCGGCGTTCGATGCGATCGTCTCGGCCTTTGGCGGTGTCGATATCGTGGTCTCGAATGCGGGCGCGGCCTGGCAGGGCACCATCGGCAAGGTGGATGACGAGACCCTGCGCAAGTCGTTTGAGTTGAATTTCTGGGCGCATCAGGCGGTGGCGCAACAGGCCACCCGTATCATGCAGGCCCAGGGCACCTTCGGCTGCCTGCTGTTCAACACCTCCAAACAGGCGGTCAATCCGGGCAAGGATTTCGGGCCTTATGGGTTACCGAAGGCGGCGACCTTGTTCCTGGTCAAGCAGTACGCCCTGGACCATGGCAAGGACGGCATCCGCGCCAATGCGGTCAATGCCGACCGCATCCGCTCGGGCCTGTTGACCGACGACATGGTGGCGGCCCGTTCCAAGGCGCGCGGCGTGTCGGAAGCCGATTACATGGCGGGCAATCTGCTCAAGCGGGAAGTGACGGCGGAAGACGTGGCCGAAGCGTTCGTCTATCTGGCGACCGCTACCAAGACCACAGCGGCGGTTGTCACGGTCGATGGCGGCAATATCGAAGCCAGCTTGCGCTAACGCGCCGATGCGCTAGGCTCTCTTTAAGGCCGCAAAGACCGGCAAAAGGGGAGGGCGTCATGCGTCTGCATCATGCTTTGTGGGCTGTGTGTGTGTTGGCGGTCAGCGCCTGTGCGGGCGGGGTGCCGCCGGTAGCCATGCCGCCGCCGCATGATCCCAACGATTATCCCAATGGTTATCATGTCGAGGAAGGCTGGGCGAAGCTGGGCCGCAAGTTCGGCGGCATTTCCGCCATCGACATGGACCCCAACGGCAAGAATGTCTGGGTGTTCGAACGCTGCGGCCTGGCGGATGACGGCTGCGCCAAGGACAAGACCCTCGATCCGGTGCTGGAATTCGATCCCAACGGCAAGCTGGTACGCAGCTGGGGCAAGGGCGAGATTCTCTATCCCCATGGCATTTTCGTCGGCCGCGACCGTCATATCTGGCTGGTGGAAGGCATCTCCCAGAGCAACGTCGTCTCGAATGTGATCCATGAATATACCGCTGACGGAAAGCTGTTGCGCACCATGGGCACGCGCGGCACATCTGGCTCAACGCCCGAACTCTATAATGGGGTGTCGGACGTGCTGGTGGCGCCGGACGGCAGTATCTTTGTCGCCGACGGTCATAGCGACAAGACCAACAACCGCATGCTCAAGTATGACCGCAACGGCAAGTTTTTGCTGAGTTGGGGCAAGCAAGGTTCGGGTCCCGGTGAGTTCATCGCCCCGCATGGCCTGGCGATGGATCGCCACGGACGGCTATATGTCGCCGACCGTTCCAACAGCCGCATCCAGATTTTCGATCAGCAGGGCAAGTTCCTGGCGGAATGGCGGCAGTTCGGCAGGCCCAGCGGTATCTTCATCAAGGGCGACATGCTCTATGTCGCGGATTCCCTGTCCAGCGCGACCAACAATCCGGGCTTCAAGAACGGCATCCGCTGGGGCCACATCAGCGACGGCAAGGTGATCGGATTCATCCCTTGGGGCGAGTACAATGCCATCGAGGCGGTGACGGTGGACGATGCGGGCAATATCTATGCCGGCTTCACCAATGTGCCGAATTTCCGGAAGTTCGCTAAGAACTAGCATGACTGTCATCCCCGGCTGAGCGTTGCGCAGCAACGCGAAGGGAAGGGGACCCAGG
>CBHTTW010000316.1:0-3764 GCA_966096025.1 uncultured Alphaproteobacteria bacterium
GGGAACCAACGGCAAGGGTTCGGCCTGCGCCTTCGACCGCGCCATGCTGGAGGCGCAGGGGCTGAAGGTGCATGTTCACACCTCGCCGCATCTGGTGCGCTTTCATGAACGTATCCGCCTGGCCGGCAAGCTGATCTCGGAAGAGGCGCTGGTGTCGCTGTTGGAGGAGGTCGAACAGGTCAATGCCGGGCGGGCCATCACCTTTTTCGAAATCACCGCCGCCGCCATGTTCCTGGCCTTTTCGCGCAGCCCCGCCGACGCCACCGTGCTGGAAGTGGGCTTGGGCGGCACATACGACGCCACAAACGTGGTGCCCAATCCGGTGATGACCGTGATTCAGCCGGTGGGCTTGGATCACCGCGAATTCCTGGGCGACGATCTGGCCGGCATCGCGCGGGAAAAAGCCGGGATCATCAAGACCGGCGCGCCGCTGGTGGTGGGGCCGCAAAGCGAAATCGCCGGACAGGTTATTCTCGCCCAGGCCGACCGCATGGGTGTGCCGGTCTTCGCCTTCGGCCAGGATTTCGCCAGCCGCCAGGAACATGGCCGCATGGTCTATGAAGACGAAGTGGGCCTGCTGGACCTGCCGCTGCCCAAACTGGCGGGGCGTCATCAGATCGAGAATGCCGGTGTCGCCATTTCCGCGTTGCGCCATGCCGGACGCGGCGGCAAGACGATGGGCTGGGGGCATGAGATCGCCATCGAACGCGGTCTCTCCACGGTGGAATGGCCGGCGCGGTTGCAACGCTTGCACAAGGGCCCGCTGGTCGATGCCGCCCCCAAGGGCGCCGAAGTCTGGCTGGACGGCGGCCACAATGTCCATGGCGCCGAAGCGGTGTCGCGCGCCATGGCCGACATGGAAGAACATGGCGAGCGGCCGCTCTACCTGATCTGCGGCATGCTGGCGAACAAGGATGCGCTGGGATTTTTGCGCGCCTTTGACGGCTTGGCGCGGCATGTGGTGACGGTGGCGATCCCCGGTGAGGCCAACAGCCTGGGCGCAGGCGCGCTGTATGACATCGCCCGCCGTGCCGGAATCGACAGCGCCCCCGCCGAAGACCTGGATGATGCGATGCTGCAAGTTACGGCTTGGGCGCGGTTGGATGCACAGCTGACGCCGCCGCGAATTCTAATATGCGGATCGCTGTATCTGGCTGGAAAAGTGCTCAGCGAAAATAGTTAGGGGCGCGGTTCTTTTGCGTCGTGGGTTCGTCGGCCGTGCTCACGTACTCTGGGTACGCTCCGCGCGGCCTTCTGCCCACGCCGCAAAATTCCTCGCGTCGAGATGCTGAGGGAAGAGCTAGATCGAGCTCTCAATCCACTCTTTGATCTTGGACTTGGGCAATGCGCCGACTTTCGTCGCCGCCACTTGGCCCTGATGAAAGATCATCATGGTGGGAATGCCGCGCACGCCGTATTTGGTGGGCACATGCGGATTTTCGTCGATGTTCAATTTGGCGATGGTGACCTTGTCGCCCAGTTCGGCCGACAATTCATCCAGCGCCGGCGCGATCATGCGGCAGGGTCCGCACCATTCCGCCCAGAAATCCACCAAGACGGGTTTCTTGGCATCCAAGACATCGGCCTGGAAAGAAGCGTCTGAGACTTTGAGGGGCATGGTGTAATTCCTGGGCTACCGCGCCACCATATCTAGGAATGCGCCCCCTGTTGGTCAAGGCGTGCGGAAATCCCAGCAATTTGAGCATCCAGAACCACATCCGAAAGCTGTAAAAGCCGGGGACCGTCGGTAAATACCAGGCCGCAAACGACTCGCTTATTCGGAAAAATCCGCGCGGCCCCGGCCCGGTAGAGCGCCATCTGGGCCAGATAAAGCTGTGGAACCTCGCTTTCGCTGCGCGGCGCGGGGCGGTTGGTCTTGAAATCCAGGATCAGCACTTGGTCGTCGGTGACCGCCAGCCGGTCGACACGGCCGTGAATCCGCGCACCGGGTCCGAATTCGGACAGTTCCGCCAGCAGGCCGGCTTCCGCCTGGCTGCCGGGACCGAAAGCCGAAGCGAAGGCGGGATCATTCAGCACGGCGAGTGTTTCATCGACCACGGCCTGGGCATTTTTCAATCCGCTGGCCGATACGAATTTCAGTGCGATGTCGCGGCGCTTGCCCGGCGCGATGTCCGGCAAGCGCGCCAACAAGGCATGCACCACCAGCCCGCGGCGGAAGCGGGCCGCGCCTTTGTCCAGCGGCGAGAAGGTGGGCGGTGCGGGCCCATCCGACGGGCGGATCAAACGCGGCAAAGCGGGTTCCGGCGGGGCGGGCTTTGCAATCCAATCCGGCAATTCCGGCTGCGAGACCGCTGCGGCGCTGCGATCGCCGCGTTCCTCATCCAATGCGCCATAGCTTGTGATCTCACCGTCACCTCTTGCGACTTTCACGCCGAGACTTTCAGCAGCGGCCTGGGCGAGCTGATACCAGGATCCGTCTTTCACGCCCTTCTTGCTCTCAAAGCCGCAGACATAAAGCCGGTCGCGGGCGCGGGTGAGCGCCACATAGAACAGGCGGCGATGTTCCTTCAGGGCCTCTTCCTCGGCCCTGGCCTTGGCGGCCTTGACGACCTGCGGCGCTTCGTCATTGGAAAGCGGAAACAGGACATTGCCGTCCTGATACAGAAGGTGGCCCTTGCGGCTGGGCGGCTCGGGCAAAGCGGTGGTATCGGGCAGGATCACGATGTCGGCTTCCAGCCCCTTGGCGCCGTGCACCGTCATCACCCGCACTTCGTTGCGGCCGCGTTCCATGTCGCGCTTGATTTCGGTCGAGCCGCGCTCCACCCAATCCAAAAAACTCTCCAGCGATGGCGTGTGGTTTTGCTCTTGCGTCAGGGTGAGCGAGAGGAATTCGTCAATGGCATCGGCGGATTCCTGGCCCAGCCGCGCCAGCAATTTCTCCTTAGCCCCCAGGGCGGTGAGGGCATGGGAATAAAATTCAAAGGGCGGGGCATAATCGGCGCGCGCCAGCATGGCGGATAAAAAACCGTGCGCCTCGGTATACTCTCCGCTACGGGCCGCGAAAGCGCTCCACAGATCGCCCCTGCGGCCATGCGCCAGGGAAAACAAATCCTCCTCGCTCAGGCCGCAAAGCGGTGAGCGCAGCAGCGCCGCCAGGGTGAGATCGTCTTCCCGTTGCAGCACAAAGCGGCCCAGGGCGATCAAATCCATCGCCGCGATCTGCTCGGTGAGCCGCACCCGGTCGGCGCCCGCCACCGGAATGCGGCGCAGTTTCAGCTGCCGGATCACTTCGCCGCCGAACGGTTCGCGGCGCGGCAAAAGGATCATGATATCGCGCGGCGCAATCGCATGATCATGGCCGGGCAGGCGGGCGTGGTTCTTGAGCCAGCCGGCGATCTTGTCCGCGACCTGGGCCGCCAGCCGGGCGACGGGACTTTCCTTCTGCACCGTATCGACCGGGGCGTAATAATCGGTCTCTTCCTCCTCCTCCGGCGTCAGTGCGGGCCAGAATTCGATCCCGCCCTTGGCGGTGTCGCGATAGGCGACATGCTCGATCTCGATATCGCGCACCGTCAGCCCGGCCCGCGCCGCCTGGCTTTCAAACACCTTGTCGACAAAGGCCAGGATCTCCGGCGCCGAGCGGCGCGAGGTGATCAGCGGCACTTCGTGCAGATGCTGCTCAGCGCCCGCGATCACTTGCGAGAAATGACGGCGGTTGATCTCGAACTGGCCGGGGTCGGCGCCCTGGAAGCTGAAGATGGATTGTTTTTCGTCGCCCACCGCGAAGATGGTGCGGTGCTGGC
>CBHTTW010000317.1:0-3743 GCA_966096025.1 uncultured Alphaproteobacteria bacterium
GCTGCTGATTTTGCCGTTGGCGGGTTGCGGCCTGTTCACCAGCAAGGAAATCCGCACCTTGCGCAAATCGCCGGACTATCGCGCCGGCTATCAGGACGGCTGCAACAGCAGTTACGGTCCCGGCGCCAACAAGCGCAACGACGATACCGTCGTGCGCGACGATCAGATGTATCAGAAAAATCGCGCCTATCATGTCGGCTGGGATCGCGGCATACGGGCCTGCCGCTCCACCGGTTATAGCGGCGGCGCCCTGCCCGGCGTGATCCCCAGCGGGCCGGTCCCCGATCAAAATCCCGGCAATGGCGGGCTGCCGCGCGGATTAGGTCAATAACGACAAAGCTTGGTGATTTCGAGAGTCTGCTGTGTCCGCAGATCCAGATCGGCCGTGTTGGCGCAAAGCGGCGCGACAATCGCCTGTGCTTCCGCGCCGCGACGCTGGACCCGCACCGTGAATGCCAGCAAAGCCCGGTTCCAATCCTGGAATTCCCGCGACATCACCGGACTGGTTTCGCCCAACCGGCCGGCATCGCGGAAATAAGATTCGGCATCCGATGGCCGGTGCTGTTCCAGCAGATACAGGCCGCGAACCATGTGAGCACGGGGATCCTTGGGATACTTGTCAACCAGATCGATACTGTCGGGCTTTAGTTTGTCGAGGTCTTCCGGCATTTGGCTGGGCGGAATGTAATCCAGGCCCGGCCGCGCATAATCGACAAAGGTCTTGCCGGATGCGGCAAAGGCGAAAGCCGTCATCGCCAGCCAAAAGCCGGCGATAGTCGCCGCGACCGAGCGCAGCGGCGGTTTATCCTGCTCGTCGTTCCAGAGGATCAGCATGATAAAAGCAATGCCGGCGCCCGCCAGGCAGCCACCGAAATGGGCGTTGATATCGGTTACCGGGCCGCCATGCGCCACGGTGGGTATCAAAGCGGGAAACAGCGAACCACCCGCCACCCGCCGCATCAGGCTTGGGCGCGGCGCCCCGGCATGAAAACTCAAGGTGAAAAGAGCGGCCAAGGTCGCCATGATCGCGCCGGATGCGCCGACCGACAGCACCTCGGGGTCGTTCAACAGCATCGACAGTATGGCCCCGGCAAAGCCGCCGGTGAAATAGATCGCCGAAAACCAGCCGATGCCGATCATCGGCTCCAGCAAAAATCCCACCACCAGGAGGGTTACGACATTGCCGATCAGATGCGCCGGCGAGCCGTGCAACACCGCGGCGGTGAACAGCCGCCACCACTCGCCATGGTGCAGCACCTGCACGCCGCCGGATGCACCCGCCGCCAGCAAGGTGAAATGCCCAGGCGAATAGGGCGCGATATAATCGGTCGCCGAACGAAGCTCCGTCAAAAAGCGCGTCACCAGCACCCCGCTCAGGGTGAGGGTGAACCAGGGAATGCGGGCGGCAAGGCGCGCGGCGAAACCCGGCGGCGGCGCAACCTCAGATTTGGCTGCTGGCGGCTGGGCGAGCGCTTGCACGGGACGCGCGGGCGCCGGCCGTTTTCCGAATGTTCTGCTGACGGACAAATGATTCCCGCGGCCGATCCACGCCGCAAGAATAGACCCACCCGGCTTTCCACCGGGTAAAGTCGAGCCATTAAGAGATTGGCAACGCTATTCCGCGGCCGCGCGCACAGCCTGATCTTCCTTGGTCAGGTTTTGCGACGCGAAATCCCAATTCAGCAACTTGCCCAACACCGCTTCGAGATATTTGGGCCGCGCATTCTGATAGTCCAGATAATAGGCATGCTCCCACATATCCACGGTCAACAGGCAGTTCACGCCCTTGGCCATGGGATTTTCGGCATTGGGGGTCTTTTCGATGGCGAGTTTGCCGCCCTTGCTGACCAGCCAAGCCCAACCGGAGCCGAATTGCGTCTTTCCGGCTTCCGCCAGTTGGGCGATCAACGCGTCCTTGCCGCCGAACGCCGCCGCGATGGCGCTGTCCAGCTGCGCGCTGGGCTGGGTTTTGGACGGGGTCAGGCTGCGCCAATAGAAATCGTGATTCCACACCTGGCCGGCATTGTTGAAAATCTGCTTTTCCTTGGCCTCGGCGGCACCAGCGGTCTTTTGCACGATCTGTTCCAATTTCATGTCGGCGTAAGGCGTGCCCGTCACCAGCTTGTTTAGCGTGTCCACATAGGTCTGGTGATGCTTGTGGTAGTGGAAAGAAATCGTGTTCGCGGAAATTGTGGGCGTAAGGGCGTCTTCGTCCCAGGGCAAAGGCGCAAGCTTGAAAGGGACGGACATGGCAACTCCTCATGATGGTATGGTGGTTTCCCGTTAACGCATATGGGCGTCAAAAAGCTCCTCACAACCCGCGACAAATAAAATTTCGCGGAATTATTTCGCGGGCGCGCCCAATATTTTGTGATCTCTGTAACCCAAATGTCATTCGACATTCGCGAAGGAGTCGCGCAAAAGGGCAACAAGCGGGCCGGGTAGATACGATAGCTTTTCGGAGCCGACCATGCCTGCATATGAAATCTGCTATCGCGATGAGGGTGGCGCCCTCACCTACAAATTCTCCGCCGATTGCGACGACGATCAGCGCGCCAAGATCTTGGCCCATGCCATGAAGTCGCCCAGCGTCAAGGCGCTGGAAGTGTGGAGCGGCGAATCCTTGATCTATTCGCGGCCGGCCCCGGAATCGCAGATCATGCGGGCTGGGTAGAACGGCCGGTCAAAAAATTCCTTCGCGCCGCGCCCAGTCCAAGGTCCGGTTCAAGCCGCGTTCAAGGCGGTCGAACATCTCGCCTATTTCCGCTTCGGTTATCACCAAGGGCGGGCACAGTGCGATGCGGTCATTGATCAACGCCCGTACGATGATGCCTTCGTCCTGGCAGAATTGCGCGCAGCGGGCACCCACACCCTTGGCGGCTTCAAAATTGCGCTTGCTGGCCTTGTCGGCCACCATCTCGACGGCGCCGATCAGTCCGACGCCATTGGCCTCGCCAACCAGCGGGTGCGCCTCCAAGGCTTTCAGCCGTCCCTGGAAAACCGGCGCCACTTTGCGGACGTGGCCGAAAGTGTCGCGCCGCTGATAGATCTCCAGCGTCTTGACCGCCACCGCGGCCGACACCGGATGGGCGCTGTAGGTGAAGGCATGCCACAGCCCGCCGATGCGCACCGCTTCTTCCTCTATGATTTCCACCAGTTCGGGCGACAGCAGCACCGCCGAGATCGGCAGATAGGCCGAGGACAGTGCCTTGGCGATGGACATGGAGTCCGGCTGGAAATTGTAGGTCTGGCTGCCGAAGGCGTTTCCGGTGCGGCCGAAGCCGCAGATCACTTCATCGTCGACCAGAAAGATGCCGTATTTTTTCAGCACCGGCGTGATCGCCTCGAAATAGCCGCGCGGCGGCACCATCGCGCCGCCCGCGCCCATTACCGCCTCCACGAACATGGCCGCGATCGTGTCGGGTCCTTCGCGCTGGATGGTGGCTTCGAGATTGGCCGCCAGCCGGGCCGAATACTGCTCCTCGCTCTCGCCCGGCTGGGCGCCGCGATAATAGTGCGGACATTCCGCCCGAACGGTGAAATCGAACGGCAAGTCGAAGCTTTTGTGGAAAGCATCCAGGCCCGTCAGGCTGGCGCTGGCAAGCGTCACTCCATGATAGGCGCGATTGCGGGCGATGATCTTCTTGCGCTGTTTTTGGCCGCGCGCATTGGCGGCATACCACATCAGCTTGATCTGGCTGTCATTGGCCTCGGAACCGGAATTGGCGAAGAACACCTTGCCC
>CBHTTW010000318.1:0-3736 GCA_966096025.1 uncultured Alphaproteobacteria bacterium
CGCTGGGCGCCAAGCTGATGTACCGCACGGTGGATGCCATGTGGCGCGCCGCCGGTGACACCTCCACCGATTTCAACTTCTACACCAAGCGGGGAATCTTGGCCGGTGTCTATGGCTCCACCGCCATGCGCTGGTTCAACGACACCAGCGAGGACGAGAAACCCACCGACGATTTTCTCGCCGCCCGCATCGAGAATGTGATGCAGTTCGAGAAATTCAAGGCCAAGGCCAAGGAAGCGCTGTCCAACTTCCCCGCCTTTGCCGATTGGGCCAAGCCGCGCAAATAACAATCAGGGAGTAGAGGATGGAAACCGATCTGGGACGCCGCGATATGTTAGCGTTATTTTCCGGCATGGCGGCGCTTGCCGCCACAGGCACGCCGGCAATGGCGCAAGGCACCGCGCCGATCAACACCACCGCAGACCTGGCACGCTCGCGGGTGATCAAATACTCGTCGGTAAAGCCGATCAACCTGCCCAATGGCGGCACCCAGCGCCGCATCATGTCGGGCACGCTTCCCACCGGCGAATTTATCGAAATGCATGAAACCATGCTGCCGGCGGGCAAGATGCCTCACCCGCCGCACAAGCATAACAACAGCGAGTGGCTGTTCATCCAGACCGGAAGCCTGGAATATATCGACAATGGCGGCGCGACGGTTCCCGCCGGACCGGGCGATATTGTTTTCAGCGCCACCTATCAGACCCACGGCCTGCGCAATGTCGGCACCACACCGGCGACCTATATGGTGTTCTCGGTCTCCAAACAGGACGTGCCGCTCTAGGCGGGCCTTTTGACCGCTGGCGGTGTCGCTTCGTCGCTCATGGACTTTTGTGTCCACATCGCTCCTCGCTCCTGGCCAGCGGCCAAAATTCCTCGCCTATAGAAGTTCTGCGATTTGGACGGCGTTCAAGGCCGCGCCTTTCAGAAGCTGATCCGCCGCCACGAACATGCTGATCGACTTGCCGCTGGGGTCGGACAGGTCCGTGCGGATGCGTCCCGCCAAGACATAGCCCTGGCCCGACGCGTCCCTGGGCATGGGGAAGTAGTTGTTGGCCCAATCGTCCACCAGCTTTACGCCAGGCGCCTTGGCCAGCAGCGCCTTGACCTCTTGCGGGGTGATCGGTCGCTCGCATTCGAAGGTCATGGACACCGAATGGGCGCGCAGCACCGGCACGCGGATGCAGGTTGCGCTGATGGCGATCTTGTCATCCTCGAAAATCTTCCTGCTTTCCTTGATCACCTTGGTCTCTTCGTCGTTATAGCCGGTCGCCATGTCGATGGCGGTGTTATGGCTGAAGACGTTGAAGGCATAAGGATACTTCACCACCTTGGGCGGATAGTCCTTGCCGTCCAGATAGGCGCGGGTGGAAAGCTCAAGCTCTTCCATCAAGGCCGCGCCACCGCCCGACGCCGCCTGATAGGTGGAGACGATCAGGCGCTTGACCGGATTGACCTGGTGCACAGGCCATAGGGGCACGAGGGTGGTGATCGCCGAGCAATTGGGATTGGCGATGATGCCTTTGTGATCGGCGATGCGCCGGGCATTGATTTCCGGGATCACCAGCGGAATGGCGGGATCGGCGCGGAAGGCGGACGAATTGTCCACCACCACCGCCCCGGCTTTCACGGCCACGGGCGCATATTGCTTGGAAATGCCGCTGCCGGCCGAGAACAAAGCGATGTCCACGCCCTCAAACGCTTTTTCTGTCAGCTCCTCGATCACCAATTCCTTGCCGCGAAAAGTCTGGGTCTTGCCCGCCGAGCGGGCCGAAGCCAGCAGCTTGAGCGAGGCCAGCGGCAGGCCGCGGCTTTCGATGCAACCGACGAATTCGCGGCCCACGGCGCCGGTGGCACCGACAATGGCGACAGTCTTGTTCTTCATCTTCAACTCCAGTCTTAAATCTTTGGCGGCTCCGGCTCGCGCCGACGCCGCAAACAAAAAGCCCCGTCCGGGTTTGGAGCGGGGCTTGGGTCTTCGGCTTGGCTTTTCTTCTTAAGCGCGCGCGATCCCAGCCCCATCGGTAGTCGGGGTCTTGGTCTTCTTGGTGCGCTTGGTCTTGAAGGTCATGGTACTGTCTTGAGTTCCGCGTCCATCGCCGCCAGCTTTTCCGGCGTCACGACGTCGGGCAGATACTGCACAACATCCGGCAGGGTCAAGTCCAAGCCTTCGCTTATCCGCTCGTGATGGGCGACCTCGGGGAAGTATTTCTCGAACAATGCCTTGGTCGCAGGATTCTCCAGCAATTGGCCCAGGGTGCTGGTTTTGATGGAATATTTGGTCG
Organism: uncultured Alphaproteobacteria bacterium; assembly: GCA_966096025.1. GTDB lineage: Bacteria > Pseudomonadota > Alphaproteobacteria > Micropepsales > Micropepsaceae > Rhizomicrobium. The sequence goes on from CBHTTW010000318.1 coordinate 2,286, forward strand.
CTGCCTCAATTTGTGCCGGGGCCACGGCGTCCTGGGCGGATGCCGGTAGCGCAATCAGCAGCGCAAGACAGATCAGCGCATGTTTCATGACTTGGCCTTCAGCCGGGTGACATGGCCCATTTTGCGGCCCGGGCGGCTTTCCGCCTTGCCGTAAAGATGCAGGGCGCCGCTGGCCGCCAGCGCCTGCCAGGCATCGGCCTCAGCCCCGATGATGTTTTCCATCACCGCATCGGCATGGCGGATGGGGTCGCCCAAGGGCCAGCCCGCCACGGCGCGGATATGCTGCTCGAACTGGGAGCATTGGCAGGCCTCGATGGTCCAATGGCCGGTATTGTGGACGCGGGGGGCGATCTCATTGACCAGCAGATCGCCATCCTTGCCGACAAACAGCTCCACCGCAAAGACGCCAACATAATCCAGCGCATCGCCAATGGCCTTGGCGATGGCCTTGGCATTCTCGACCTGCTTGGCGCTCAGGCGCGATGGCACCGTGGAGCGGCGCAGGATATGGTTTTCATGTTCATTCTCCGGCGGATCGAAAGCGGCAAAACCGCCATCGGCGCTGCGTGCCGCCACCACCGACACCTCATAGGAAAAATCGACAAAGCCTTCCAGGATCGCGGGCGCGCTTTTGAAACCTTCGAACGCCTTGGCGGCCTCCTCGGCGCCGGTCACTTTCGCCTGGCCCTTGCCGTCATACCCGAAGCGGCGGGTTTTCAGGATGCCCTTGCCGTTCAGCTTGGAAAAAGCCTCGCGCGCCTGCACCGCCGACGACACCTCGAAAAACGGCGCCGTCTTCAATCCCAGTTTTTCGACAAAGGTTTTTTCCGTCAGCCGATCCTGGGTCATGGCCAAGGCATGGGCGCCGGGCCGCACCACCACGCGCTCCGCCAAATGGGCGATGGCATGGGCGGGCAGATTTTCGAACTCGAACGTCACCGCATCGCAGACTTCGGCGAAGGCGCTGAGCATATTGAGATCGTCATAGGGCGCGACCAGCGCATGCGGCGTCACCTGAAAGGCGGGCGCATCGGGCGCGTCGTTATAGATGCAGCTTTTCAATCCCAGCCGCGCCGCCGCCATGGCCAACATGCGGCCCAACTGCCCGCCGCCGACAATGCCGATGGTGCCGCCGGGAGGAACCGGGGTGCTGCGGGTTTTCATTTCGGGCTTTTGGCGACCGAGCGGGTCTGTTTGTCGCGCCAGGCATCCAACCGCCGCTTCACGCCCAGGTCCGCCAGACCCACGATGGCGGCGGCATGCAAGGCGGCGTTCTTGGCCCCAGCCTCGCCGATGGCAAAGGTGGCCACCGGTACCCCGCCCGGCATCTGGGCAATCGAGAGCAGCGAATCCAGCCCCTTCAAGGCGCGGCTTTCCACCGGCACGCCCAGCACGGGCAAGGTGGTCATGGACGCCGTCATGCCCGGCAGATGCGCCGCCCCGCCCGCGCC
>CBHTTW010000319.1:0-3730 GCA_966096025.1 uncultured Alphaproteobacteria bacterium
TCTTGGCGCCGGGATAGAAGCTCAGCCAGATGTCCTTGAGGACCTGCTTGCCGCCGGGATAGGTCTTGGACAGACCCTTCATCACATAAACAAATTGCGGCCCGGCCATGGACGGTTCCCTTGACTTGACGATGGAGGTGCGGGGGTTTTAGCGAAGCCGCGAGGCTACCGCCAGTTCAGATTTGCCGTTCAGAACTTGATCTTGGCGCGCGACAGCAGCGAAACCGAGGTGGCGCCGGGCTGGCCCTGGGTGTTGGTCTGGTAGGCGGCATTGGTCTGCAACGCCACCGCGCCATCCAGGAAGTTGGTGACATAACCCACCTGAATATCGGTTTCCTGCGCCCGGTTGGTCAGCGGCACGCGCGGCGCCACCGTCAGCGGCATGTCGCCGACCGCCGAAAGCGCGGAGAAGGAACCGGACATGCTGGGGGCCGGACGCGAGAAAGCCAGGCCCAATACGTCGTCGCCGAACACACCGCGCTTGGCGATGGCCACTGAATAGGACTGCTCGCGCAAGGTGCCCCCGGCAAAGGCCAGTTGCGGATTGAGCTGTGTCATGCCCTCGCTGAAGGAGGCGGTGGTGACCCAGCCGCGGCCGAAATCCATATGCGCGGAAATATCCAGCGCGGTGGTGGTCGATTTGGGGGTGAGCCCGTTGTCGCGGGTGAAGCCCAGCGGGATGCCGGAACGCTGCGAAGCGATGCCGGTCACGTCCAAGCCGAAGGCGTTGGTCAGATCGAAAGACAGGCCGGCCAATAGCGTCTTGCTCTGGCCGGCGTCATAGCTCAGCGCCAAGGGACCGGTGGGCGCGCTGGTGTCGAATTGAAAACGGTCCAGCCTCTCATCGTTAAAAGACGCGCCCAAACGGATGCGCAGATTATCCTGCGGCACCAGCGTGATGCCGGTATAGCGGCCGCCATTGGCCAGCGCGGTATAAGGCGCGGTCACCGCCGACAGGAAGGGCGAATTCGTGTTGCCGGAAAAACGGCTGGCGACATCCAGGCCCTTGCCGAAATCCAGCGCCAGGTTGGGCGACAACAACAGGCTGGAGGCCAGTGGCGATGTGGGAACAAGGGTGAGTTCCGAGAGCGCGGGATTGGTTCCCGAAAGCGAGGCCGTCACCGTCGGCTGCACCGCGCCGCCCGACAGGCCCGCGGCGGAAAGTTCGTAGGCCGAAATCGTGCGCGACGCGCCGAAGGATTGCAGGCTGAGGCTGTTGTCAGCAGCAAGCACCGGCACTGCCGCCACACAGATGGCGGCAAGCCCCGCGGCCAGAACCGCAGCGTGCTTGAAATTACCCATTGCCTACCCCTGAATGGGGCCCCTCTATTAGAGGTCGGAAAATACCAGACCGGGGGCTTCGATCCAAGGAAAACAAGGGTTTTTCTGCGGCTTTCCGGTCACAGCCGGGTCCAACAATGGCGGGCGGGCCATCGCCCTCCTGGGACCATTGAAATAATATTTCAAAATCCAGCCTAGAAGTTGCGCTGGACATGGAGGCCCAGCAACGCCCCGTTGTTCAGGACCCGGTGCTCGACCTGGCCCAGGGGCACCGCCCCGCGCACGCCCGGATAGAGGGCGCGGTCCCGGTGGAAGGCGCTTTGCGCCAGATCCTCGCCGAACAGGCGCAAGGTCCAATCCGGCACCGGCTTGTATTCGACAAACGCGCCCAGCTTGATGCCGTGAAAGGTGCCGCTGATCTCGTCGATCCGGTATCCGAACTGGCGCGCATCGTCATGGAAGGTGGCGCCAAAACGCAGATTTTCCTCCGGCAGGTCGTAGGCGAGTTCGGCATTGACCCTGAAGGGCTCGCCTTCCGAGAAACACCGCTTCACGCCGGTGGCGGGGTCGCGCACCCAGCTGTGGGCGAAACTCGTATCACCCTTGAGGGTGAAGCCTGTCAGCCCGACTTCGTCCAAAGGCAGGATCAAGTTGATTTGCAGAATGTCTTGCAGGCCGTTGCCGATATTGCCCACCGCGTCAACAAAAACAAAAGCCCTTATGGGGGCATGGTTGAATTCCGGGACAGCCGGCCCACCTCTCAAGCCATCGCGTCCATGGCATGGATGGCCTTCCCATTCGCAGCTCTTCCTGACCTAATCCGGAAGGCCGTCAAGGAACCCAAGCGCGCAAGCGCGGTTATAGGAGAGGGCGGCGAATTCGCGATTTCCGGCCGAACGGATCAAAGATGAAAACTGCCGTACAATCCCGTACCGCTCTGGCCGACGTTTATGTTGCCGTGCGCAGCCATACCGAAAAGCTGGCGGCGCCGTTGTCGGCCGAAGATTGCGCCTTGCAGTCCATGCCCGATGCCAGTCCGGTGAAATGGCATCTGGCGCATACGACATGGTTCTTCGAGACCGTGATCCTGGCCAAGCAGCCCGGCTACAAGCCCGCCGATCCCCGTTTCGCCTATCTCTTCAATTCCTATTACGAAGCGCTGGGGCCGCGACATCCGCGCCCGCGCCGCGGCCTGCTCAGCCGTCCCAGCCTGGACGAGATTTACGCTTATCGCGCCCGGATCGATGCGGCGATGTTACAGGTCTGTGACGATGCCGGGTTGCGCGACGCCGTCCTGCTGGGGCTGAACCATGAGCAGCAGCATCAGGAATTGATCCTCACCGACATCAAGCATGCTTTTTTCTCCAATCCGCTGCTGCCGGCCTATCGTCCCGATCCGCCGCCGTCCTGCACACGGCAAAAGCTGGAATGGCATCGCCATGACGGCGGCACCACGCTGATCGGCCATGAGGGGACGGAGTTTGCTTTCGATAATGAAACACCGCGCCATCCCGTTCTGCTGCAACCCTTTGCCCTCGCCTCGCGTCCCGTCAGCAACGGTGAATATCAGGCTTTCATTGCCGATGGCGGTTATCGCCGCCCCGAATTCTGGCTGTCCGATGGCTGGGCCCGGGCGCAGGAGGAACAGTGGGAGGCGCCACTTTACTGGTTGAAGGATGGCGATGGCCATGAAAGCGTCTTTACGCTTTGCGGCGTGCAAGCGCTGGATACCAATGCCCCTGTCGAGCATGTGAGTTTTTACGAGGCGGCCGCCTATGCCGCTTGGGCGGGAGCGCGGCTGCCCACCGAATTTGAATGGGAAGCGTCGGTGCCGTCTCATGGCGCGGTCTGGGAATGGACGCGGTCTTCTTACGATCCTTATCCCGGCTTCAAGCCGTTCTCCGGCATCGCAGCGGAATATAACGGCAAGTTCATGGTCGGCCAGATGGTGTTGCGCGGCGGCTCAAGCGCCACGCCGCCGGGACATGTGCGCGCCACCTACCGAAACTTTTTTCCGCCGCAGGCGCGCTGGCAATTCTCCGGCATCCGCTTGGCAAAGGATCTGTGATGGACACCAATCTCGCGCGCCTGCAGACCATAGCCCAACCCGAACCGGACAGTTTCGCGGGCTGCCTGCTCAGCGGCTTGCGAAAATCGTCCAAGGAGATTGCCTGCAAGTATTTTTACGACGATACCGGATCGCGCCTGTTCGATGCGATCTGCGAGCTGCCCGAATATTACCAGACACGCACCGAAATGGCGCTGCTGGACCGCCACGCCGGAGAGATCGCCGCGCTGATGGGCGGCAATGCCGAGATCGTGGAATTCGGCGCCGGCTCCCTGCGCAAGGTCCGCATCCTGCTGGATGCGGCACGCAATCCGCGCGCCTATACACCGCTGGACATTTCCGGCGACTATCTGTGCCAGGTCGTGCGCGACCTGGCGGCGG
>CBHTTW010000320.1:0-3728 GCA_966096025.1 uncultured Alphaproteobacteria bacterium
AAGGTCAGCACCACCGCCATCTGCAGCAGCACGCGGAAGGTGTCGCGGATATTGTCGGGATGGAATTCGGCGAAGCTCTCGGCGCAGTCGCCGCCCTGCAGCAGGAAAGCCTTGCCTTCCGCCACCTGGCCAAGACCGGCCATCAAATTGCGGGCCTCGCCCGCGAATACCAGCGGCGGGTGGGTCCTCAACTGTCCCAAGACGCGATCCAGCGCCGCCTTGTCAGGATAATCCGGCATCTGACGGGCGGGTTTTTCCTGCCAACTTTGCGGGGTCCAGCTCTGGGCCACGATTCAAAACTCCACCGATAGGGGCGTGGATATAGGAGATCGGGGGCAAATATACCAGCACCGCCCTGCGCATGGGTGAACCGCGCGGCGGACCAAAAAATCCTAGTTTAGACAGCAACTTAGATGGCCTACTGGCCCGGCAACTTGCTGTAACTCTTGGTCCGCATGGTGACCAGCTCTTCGGCGGCTGTGGGGTGAAGCGCCATGGTGCCGTCGAAATCCTGTTTGGTGGCGCCCATTTTCAGGCCGACCGCCACGATCTGGATGATCTCGGCGGCATGGTCGCCGAAGATATGGCAGCCCAGAACCTTGTCGGTTTTGGCATCGACGATCAGCTTCATCAGGGTGCGCACGGGGCGCCCGCCCAAAGTGTGCAGCAGCGGCTTGAAGGTGGATTGATAGACATCGATGGCGTGTCCCTGGGCCAGGGCCTTGGCCTCGGTCAGGCCGACCGCGCCCAGTTCCGGGGTGGTGAACACGGCGCTGGGCACATGCATGTGATCGGGCCTGGTGGGATTGTTCTTGAAGGCGGTTTCGACAAAACACATCGCCTCGTGGATCGCCACCGGCGTCAGTTGCACCCGGTCGGTGACATCGCCCACGGCATAGATATGCGGCGCGAAGGTCGCGGAATAATCATCGACCTTGATTTCGCCGCGCTTGCCGAGCTCCACCCCGGCTTTTTCAAGATGCAGCGCCATGGTGTTGGGCATGCGTCCGATCGCCAGCATGATCTGGTCGCATTCGATCACCGCGCCCTTGTTGGTCTCGGCATGCAAACAGTTGCCGCGCTTTTCCACCTTGGTGAACTCGCAGCCCAGCAGCACTTCCAGTCCGCGTTGCTTCATGGATTCGCACAACGCGTCGCGCATGGAGTCGTCGAATCCGCGCAGCGGCTTGTCGCCGCGATAGACCAGCGAGACATGGCTGCCCAGGCCGTGGAAAATATGGGCGAATTCCAGCGCGATATAGCCGCCGCCCGCGATCAGGATGCGCTTGGGCAGTTCCTTGAGGTTAAAGGCCTCATCGGAGGTAATGCAGAGATCGCCGCCGGGAATGGGATGGCTGGTGCCCATCTCCCGGGTCGGGCGGTTGCCGGTGGCGATCAGGATTTTTTCCGCCGTGATGCGCTTGCCGGAATTCAGCAGCAGCAAAGTATGCGGGTCTTCGAACACCGCCCGGTCCTGATAAATCGTGACCCCGGCCTTCTGGACATTGGCGGTGTAGAGGCCCTCCAGCCGGGCGATCTCCTTGTCCTTGTTGGCGATCAGGGTGGGCCAGTCGAACCGCGCCTGGCCGAAATCCCAGCCATAACCCGCGGCGTCCAGGACGTTTTCGGAAAACTGGCTGGCATAGACCAGCAGCTTTTTGGGAATGCAGCCGCGAATGACGCAGGTGCCGCCCATCCGCCATTCCTCGGCCAGGGCGACGCGCGCGCCGGCCAGCGCCGCCATGCGGCTGGCGCGCACCCCGCCGGAGCCGCCGCCAATCACAAACAAATCGTAATCGTATGTCATCGAATCGTTTTCCGGGCCGGACCGGCATGGATTTCGCCAAGCCGGAGGTCATGGTTACAATAGAGTGCGTCGGACAAGCCAGCGGTCATGCCAAGCAAAAGTAAGAAAAACAACCGGGTCCGGCTTGCCCTGGCCTTGTGCGCCGGCCTGCTGCTGGCGGGCTGCGGCGGTCTGTCCAACTCCCTCAATCCCGAGCCGGTCAATTCGGTGTGGCAGCGTGACGGAACGCAGACAAAGAGCCTGTTCTTTGCCACCGACCGCGAAGCGGAAGGCAATAGTTTCGGCCTGCATTGGGGCGCGGCGCTGCGCTGCGGCCGCGCCGACATCACCATTCCGGCCATCGCCATGCCGGGACAGAACCCGCCGGTAAGTTCCACCGGCTGCGACAACGACACGGCGCTGGCGAGCTTCGCGCGGCAGATCAAGGCTGCCGCCCAGGCGATGAACTGCAACCGCGTGCTGCTGATGGTTCACGGTTTCAACGCCACCTTCGCCACCGGCATGCTGCGCGCGGCGCAGCTGGGCCTGGACACGCAGTATAATTGCACCAGCCTGATGTTCGGCTGGAGCAGCGAAGGCAAGTTCGACCGCTATGCCGCCGACATCGAGCGCAGCGGCTATGCCGTTCCGGCGCTGATCGGATTGATGCAGGCATTGAACGCGGCCGGACTGAAGATCGATGTGATCGCCCACAGCGTGGGGGCGCGCATAACCTTGGGCGCGGCGGGCGCCATGTGCCAGGCCAATCGCGGAAAGGTGGACCAAATGATCCTGGCCGCCGCCGATATCGGCGCGGAGAGATACAATGACGATTTCGGTCAATTGCTGAAACGCGCCGGCGCTTGCCTGGGCCGCACCACCATCTATGCCTCCGAGCATGACATGGCGCTGATCACCTCGGAGAGTTTTCACGGCGGCGTGCCGCGCGCCGGACGCGTGCCGCTGCGCGACCTGCAATATGGCCAGGGCTATGGCGCGGTGGAGGTGGTGGATGCCAGCCTGGCGCCCGGCGATCCGGCGGGACACAGCTACTTCACCCGCTCCCATGAAATGGCGCGCGACATGATGTGGGTGTTGGCGGGCGCATCGCCGGCACAGCGCGCCAAAGATGGGAGCCTGACGTGTATCGACTGGGAAGGCTCGCCTTGCGCCTCAGGCGGCGGCCGTTACCTGCTGACAGTGGCGCGCGAGCGCGAACCGGACTGGGCGACACGGCTGATCCGCCATATCTGGCCGGTCACCGTTCAATGACGGCGATTTTGTCCGCTTCGGCGATCAAAAGCGTGGTGGCGATGCCGATGAACAGGCCATGCTCGACCACCCCAGGAACGGCGCTGATTGCCGCCGCCAGCCCGGGCGCGTCCTGGATCGCACCGAATGCGATGTCGTAGATCACATTGCCGCTGTCGGTCTTGAAGACCGCGCCGTCGCGCCGGCGAAGCGTCATCGGCGCGTCGGCGTAACCGGCGGCGGTCAGCGCCGAGGTCAGGCGGGCGGCGGTGGATTTGTGCCCGAAGGCCACCACTTCCACCGGCAGGGGGAATTTGCCCAGCTTCGCCACCAGCTTGGATTGATCGGCGATCACCACCATCTGGCGCGAGGCTGCTGCGACAAGCTTTTCCCGCAGCAGCATACCGCCGCCGCCCTTGATCAGATTGAGATCGCGGTCGGCCTCATCGGCGCCGTCGATGGTCAGGTCCAGCGGCGCGGCATCGTCCAATTCCGCCAAGGTCAGACCCAGCTTGCGCGCCAGGGCGGCGGTCTTTTCCGAGGTCGGGACACAAGTCAGGCTTTTGGCGGAAGGATGCGCCGCCAGCAGTTCGACAAAAATCTCGGCGGTCGAGCCCGAGCCCAGGCCCAGCTTCATGCCGGGCTGGACATAGTCGAGGGCCTTGGCGGCAACGGCGCGTTTGAGGGCGTT
>CBHTTW010000321.1:0-3712 GCA_966096025.1 uncultured Alphaproteobacteria bacterium
CGCGGGCCTTGCCCTCGGCCACCGATTCCGCCTGGGCGACGGTGAAACCGCGCGCTTCCATGGCGCGGGCCAAGCGCTCCCGTAACGGGCGGTCATCCTCGACCAGCAGCAGAGTTTTATCGTCGGAGGTCATTCTGGGGGCGGCCTTTAGTACCCTTTTTCCAACCCGTCAAATAATTCACATAGTTCAATCCGGCTCGGATTGGGCCGGGGGCTGGGGTCCGTCGATAACCCCGCGCGGCCAGCGCACCGAAACCTGGGCCCCGCCATCGGACGGATTTTCCGCGTTAACCACCCCCCCGGTCTGTTCCAACAGGATCTTGGCGATAAAAAAGCCCAATCCCATGCCTTCATGCTGGTCCAAGCGGCCTTGCGGTCCGATGTCGGTTTCGCCCAGGGCGTGATGGCCGGGGCGCGAGGTAATATAGGGCTCGCCCAGCGCCTCGAAGATTTCCGGGGCAAAGCCGGGGCCATCGTCATGGACCGAGATGTAGAGATATTGCTCGTCCCAGCCGGCATTGACCGCCACCAGGGAATTGGCGAAGTCGGCGGCATTCTCGATGATATTGCCCAGCCCATGCAGCAATTCGGGCGCCCGCCAGACCTGCGGCACGTGACTATCGCCTTCCGGCGCGGTCACGGTGACGCGGATTTCAAGATCCTCGCCGCGATGGGGGCTGGCGATATCGTCCAGGAACGCCCCCAAAGGCAGTCTGGCCGTGGCGCCCAGCAGGGTTTCTTCCGGATTGGCGAGACGGGCGATGATGGCGCGGCAACGTTCCGCCTGTTCGCGCAACAGACGGACATCTTCCACCTCGGCACTATTCGCCGGCAAGGACCGCTCCAGTTCCCGCGCCACCACCGCGATGGTGCCCAAAGGGGTGCCCAGTTCGTGCGCCGCCGCCGTGGCCAGTGCGCCCAGCGCCGCCAGCCGGTGTTCGCGCGCCAGCGCCAATTGGGTCGCCGCCAAGCCCGCCGACATGCGCGCGGATTCGGATGCGATGCGCCAGGCATAGACCGAGGTAAAGCCGATGCCGATCACCAGCGCGGTCCAGATGCCCGCTTGATAAAGCTGCGGCAGGGCCAGCTCTTCCCCCGCCGGCCAGGGCAAGGGGCGATGCACCACCCCGATCAGCGACACCGAAGTGAAAGCGATGCCCGCCAGGATCAAGACATTGCCCAGATTGAGGGTGGCGGCGGCGATCACCACCGGGCCCACGAACATCAGGGCGAAGGGATTGGCGATCCCGCCGGTGAGATAGAGCAGCGCCGCCAATTGCAGCACGTCAAAGGCGAGATAAAAGGTCGCCTCGCGATTGGTGAGGCGGTGCGACGCCGGATAGCGGATCGCCAGCGCCACATTCAGCGCCGCGCTGACCGCGATGGCGATGGCGCAATAAAGGATGGGCAAGGGATAGCCCAGCGCGAAATAAACCAGGAACAAGGCCGCCGACTGGCCGGCAACCGCCAGCCAGCGCAGATTGGACAGGGTGCGAAGGCGGACCCTGCCGCCCGCGCCCGCGCCCTGCGCGAACCCCCTGACCATTTCTTTGCGCGCCAAATGCCACTTCCCAGATATGAGCAGACGGATTAGAGCATGGCCGAGGACATGGAAAAAGCATGCTGCGCAACCGCCAAGCCCTGATTCCCTATCTGCTTTTGGTCGCGGCGCTTGCCGGCGGCCTGCTCTGGCATCAAAGCGAAATGGTGCCGGGGCTGGGCAAGAATGTGATCACCGGGCGGGCCGATGTCGGCGGGCCATTCCGCCTGATCGATCACACCGGCAAGACCGTGACCGAGGCCGATTTCCGCGGCCGCTATATGCTGATCTATTTCGGCTACAGTTTCTGCCCCGATGTCTGCCCAACAACCTTGGCGGTTATGGCCCAGGCGCTGGAGAAACTGGGCAGCAAATCCCAGCGCATTGTGCCGATCCTGATCACCATCGATCCGGAGCGCGACGCGCCCCAGGTGCTGGCAGATTACATGAAAGCGTTCGGGCCCACTTTTGTCGGCCTGACCGGCAGCGTGGAAGCGATCAAGGATGCGGAAAAGAAATACCGCGTCTATGCCGTCAAGAAGCCGCTGGACCCATCCAAGGGAAGTGGCGGCAATTACGGCGTCGATCATTCCTCGGTCCTGTATCTGATGGGACCGGACGGCAAGCTGGTGAATTTTTACGATGAAGCCGTCTCGCCAGATGATTTGGCGAAAGACTTGCGGCAGAGGACTTAGCCACATCTAAGGCGCGAGGGATTTTGCGACCTGAGCAGGAGCGTCGCGCGGAGCGTGCGAAAAGCACGTGAGCACGCGCGACGAACTCAGGGCGCAAAAGACCCGCGCCTAAAGCGCCGTAGGCAGTGGCAGGCCGTTTTGCGCGCACGCCGCGATCAGCGTGTTGTGCATCAGGCAAATGATGGTCATGGCGCCGACGCCGCCGGGCACCGGGGTGATGGCGCCCGCAACCTGTTTGGCCGCCTCATAGTCCACATCGCCGACCAATTTGTATTTGCCGTCACCGGCATCGACGCGGTTGATACCGACATCGATCACCACCGCGCCCGGCTTGATCCAGTCGGCCTTGACGAAGTGCGGCTTGCCGATGGCGGCCACCAGGATGTCGGCGCGCCGCGCCAAGCCGGGAAGATCTTTCGAACGGGAATGCGCCATGGTGACGGTGGCATTGGCCGCCAGCAGCAATTGCGCCGCGGGCTTGCCGAACAACAGCGAGCGGCCGATCACCAGCGCTTCCTTGCCGGCAATGTCGCCCGCATACTCTTTCAACAGCAGCATCACACCCGCCGGGGTGCAGCTGACCAGATGGGCGCGGCCCGACAACAGCAACCCGGCATTTTGCGGCGTCAGGGCGTCGACATCCTTGGCGGGGTCGAGCGCATCCAGCACGGCATTCTCATCGAGATGCTTGGGCAGCGGCAGCTGCACCAGGATGCCGTGCACGGAAGGATCGGCCGACAGCGCCCGCACCTTGGCGACCAGCTCGTCCTGGCCAACCGTGGCGGGCAGTTCCATATGCACCGACTTGAAGCCGAGGCCTTCCGCCGTCTTGCGCTTGTTGCGGACATAGACTTCGGAAGCGGGGTCCTGGCCGACCAGGACCGTGGCCAGCCCGGGCTGAAGGCCATGCTTGGATACTAGATCGGCGGTGTAGGCGGCGATCTTTTCGCGAAGGCGCGCGGCGCTGGCCTTGCCGTCAATGACTGTCCCGGACATGCAAATTACCAGCCGGCGGCCAGAACGGGGCCCCATCTCATGGTGTACTGGATGCCCATGATGGCGAAGAGCACGACCAGCGGCGAAAGGTCCAGGCCGCCCATCGGGGGGATTATCTTGCGGATAGGGCGGAATACCGGCTCGGTCAGGGCATAGAGCATGTGCATCAAGGAGCGGACGAAGTTGTTGTGCGGGTTGATGACATTGAACGCCGTCAGCCAGCTGACAATGACGGCCGCCACGATGATCCAGGTATAAAAACCCAGTATTTCGTAAATCAGGAAGGCGATCGGGTTCAGCATGCTTTTTTAATGGCCTGTCGCTTCGCTACTTGAGGCCTGTGTTGTACCGGGGGGAACTGCGCCGGAAAAGCCTTAAAAATCGGGGCCGCTTGACGGCCCCTGCCCCCGTCCCTAAAAACCGCCTCCGGTTCGGGGCTGTAGCTCAGTTGGGAGAGCGCCTCGTTCGCAATGAGGAGGCC
>CBHTTW010000322.1:0-3675 GCA_966096025.1 uncultured Alphaproteobacteria bacterium
CCCACGAACAAGGTCACCAGGATGGCACAGATGATGCGGAAGCTTTTGAGCGCCAGCCAGAGGGTCAATATCACCCCGGCCATCATCGCCGCCGCCATCAATTCGGCCCGGTCGGTGAGGGTGCCGAATTCCTCATCCGACAAAGGCACCGGGCCGGTCAGCCGCACGCGCACGCCATGCTCTTGCGTCAGCCCGAGTTTGCGGGCCTCGGCGCGGATGATGTCATTGGCTTCCTTGCCCGGCTCCAGGGCATTGAAATCCAGCCTGGGTTTGACCTCGATGAAGCGGCGGATTTCCTCCGGCCTGGGCGGCGCGCCGGTGATCAGCGAGCGCCAGGACAGGAATTGAGTCTTGCCATGCGCGGCGGCGTCGAACACATCGGCAAGGCGCGCCATCACGCCGTCGAAATCGGCAAGCTTGGCTTGACCTTCGCTGACACCCAACAACACTGTCGACAGATTGGTCATCATGCCGCGCAGGGTAGGGTCGCTCGCCAGGCCGCCCAGGAAGGGCTGGGCCTTGATCAATTGCTGGGTGGTTTCCTGGACCTCGCTCAAGGGCAGGAACAACAGCCCGTTCTGGTTGAAAAACTCGCCATCGGGACGCCGGACATAGCTGAACATGGCGGGATTGGCCCTGAGCTTCTCGGTCAGGCGGGCGGCTCCCGATTCGGCCAGCTCGGGGGTGGCGCCGTCGATCACCACCAGGGTCAGGTTCGTCTGTTGCGGGAAAGCGGCGTCGAAACGCGCCTGGCGCATGCGCCAGCCCACCTTGGCATCGATCAGCTGCTCGCTGTCGGTGTTCATGGCGAAATTCTGGGACGTATACCAGCCCGTGCCGGCGGCCAGCAGGAGGCAGAGGACGATCACCGCCTTGGGGAAGCGGCAGCAAAATGCGACAATGCGTTCGACGGCCATCATGGGCCGGGTTAGAGCATTTTTGGCCCGCTCTTAAAAGTCCGGCAGTTCCGCGGTCCGCACCGGGCGATCCTCGATCAGCCGGGCCCGCCGTTCCAGGTACCAGGTCCGCATGGTGGCGTAATAGTCGACGCTGGCGCGCTCGATGTCGCGGTAAGTGACGAGATTGTTGGCGCGGTTGTTTATGGAGCCCAAGGTGGACTTCATCAGGCCGACATAATTGCGCCCGTCATACCGGACATAGCGCAAGGGCGTGGCATAGCCGTCGAGGTAATTGCCGGCAAAGTCGCGCACATCGGTGGAACCGCGGAACGGCAGCACCAGGTACGGACCGGGCGGCACGCCATAGGTACCCATGGTCTCGCCGAAGTCGCGGGGGCGGCTGGGCATGCCCCAATCGGTGGCGACGTCGAAGATGCCCGCGACCCCGACCGTGCTGTTGACCAGGAAGCGTCCCACGGCGATGCCGGCGCCTTCAAAGCGCGCCTGCAGCAGGTTGTTGGCGACGGTGACCGGGCCGCCCAGATTGTCCAGCACATTGTGCAGGCCGCCGCGCACCGAACCGGGAACGGTCTCTTGATAGGCGTTGGCGGCGGGCCGGCCGGCATTGCGGTCCAGGCGCTGGTTCAAGTCGAAGAAGAAGCGATTGACGCCTTCAAACGGATCGCTGACCGCCACATGCCCGTCTTCGGCCGTGGTGGTCGCGCAACCTGCGGCCATCAGCGCCAATGCCAATGCCCAAACGATCCCGAATTTCCGCATCGCTTTATCTTGCCGCCTGCTTATCGCAGGCTTGCGCAAGCCCCCACCTGTGCCCTTGAAGCTAACCACTCTTAAGCCGGGGGGTGGAAGAGGATTTGGCTTGCCTGTTCACCTTGTTTGAAAATAAATCGCACGGGAGCCCTTGTCGGAACTTTGCTGGCGCCGGGCGGGGCTTTCGCTTAAACATATTTCGCCTGGAATTTGTGCAAAGCCGTTCGAAAGGCATGTCATGACCCACCCGGAACTGCTGCGGTTGCGAGATAGCATCGACAATATCGATGCCGCGCTGATCCACCTCTTGGCGGAGCGTTTCAAATGCACCCAGGCGGTGGGCGAGTTCAAGGCGGCCCATAATTTTCCGCCCGCCGATCCTTCGCGCGAGGCGGCGCAGATCGCGCGGCTGCGCAAACTGGCCGAGGATGCCAAGCTGGATCCGGATTTCGCGGAGAAGTTCCTCAACTTTATTGTTAAGGAAGTTATCCGGCATCATGAGGCCATAGCGAAGCGGAAATAAAAAAAGGGCGCCTCGCGGCGCCCTTTGTATTTTGGCGATGGCTTCTGATCAGAACGCCAGTGGTTTGGCGTGCTTAACCTGCGGCAGGTTGGCGACGGCTTGCGCCACCGCATCCGGCACCCGGCCATCCACTTCGATCAAGGCAATCGCGTCCTGGCCCGGGGCGCTGCGGCCCAGGGTGAAGTTGGCGATATTGACCTTGGCGTCGCCCAGCAAGGTGCCCAGCTTGCCGATAAAGCCCGGCTTATCCTCATTGACGATATAGAGCATGTGCGGCGCGAATTCGGCGTCCAAGCCGATATCCTTGATCTGGATCAGGCGCGGGCGGCCATCGGAGAAGACCGTGCCGGCGACGCGGCGGGTGGTGCCATCGCTCATGGAAACCACCAGCTTGATGAAGCCTTCATAGATTCCCTGCGCATCCTGGCGGGTCTCGCTGACCTTGATGCCGCGCTCCTTGGCGATCACCGGCGCATTGACCATGTTGACTTCCGCCAGAATGGGCTTGAGCAGCCCGTTCAACGCCGCCTGGGTCAAGGCGCGGGTGTTGAGCATCGACGGCGTGCCTTCATAGACGATCTCCACACCGGTCAGGCTGGTGCCGGTCAATTGGCCGGCGAAGGAGCCCAGTTTTTCCGACAGCGAGATCCAGGGCCGCACTTTCTGCGCTTCCGAAGCCGAGATGGACGGCATGTTCAGCGCATTGGTGATGGCGCCGGTCAGAAGATAATCGGAAATCTGCTCCGCCACCTGCAAGGCGACGTTTTCCTGGGCTTCGGTGGTGGAAGCGCCCAAATGCGGCGTGGCGACAATCTTGTCATTGCCGAACAGGATATTTTCCTTGGCCGGTTCGGTCTCGAACACGTCCAGCGCCGCGCCCGCGACATGGCCATTGTCCAGCGCCGCCTTCAAGGCATGTTCGTCGATCAAGCCGCCGCGCGCGCAATTGATGATCCGCACGCCCTTCTTGGTCTTGGCGATGGCGTCGGCCGACAGGATGTTCTTGGTCTCCGGCGTCATCGGCACATGCAGGGTGATGAAATCCGCCCGCGCCAACAGATCGTTCAATTCGACTTTTTCCACGCCCAGATCGTTGGCGCGTTCCTGCGACAGATAAGGATCGAACGCGATGACCCGCATCTTCAGGCCCTTGGCGCGGTCGGCGACGATGCTGCCGATATTGCCGGCCCCGATCAGGCCCAGCACCTTGCCGGTGATCTCCACCCCCATGAAGCGGTTCTTTTCCCACTTACCGGCCTGGGTCGAGGCATTGGCGGCGGGCAATTCGCGCGCCAGGGCCAGCATCAGGGAAATGGCGTGCTCGGCGGTGGTGATGGAATTGCCGAAGGGCGTGTTCATCACGATCACGCCGGCGGCGGTGGCGGCGGGAATATCGACATTGTCGACGCCGATGCCGGCGCGGCCGACCACCTTCAAATTCTTCGCCGCCTTGAGAACGTCGGCGGTCAGCTTGGTGGCCGA
>CBHTTW010000323.1:0-3675 GCA_966096025.1 uncultured Alphaproteobacteria bacterium
TCTACCCCTGAGCTACGCCCGCACTCCAAGACGCGGGGTTATGGCCCATCGTCACCCGGGATTCAAGCAGCAATTCCTTAGGTTTCGGTTGCGCCGTCCCCCCGGATTTCCTGACAATCGGGCCAACAAGGGGGACCGGTGGCGGACAGGGGACGGAACTCAAGCGCAGGCTATCGCCTGCTGGCGCCGACCCTGGTGGTGATGGGGCTGGCGTTGGCGGCCCCCCTGCTCCTGATGGCGATCACCAGCTTGAAGACTCAGAGCGGCCTGACATTCGCCCAGGGCTGGACCTTGGCCCAGTATGGCGAGGTGCTGGGGCGCGCCAGCTATCGCGCCCTGTTCCTGCGTTCGGTGTTGATCTCCGGCGCCGTCACCTTGGTGACCGTGGCGCTGGCCTATCCCATGGCCTATTTCGTCGCTTTTCATGCGAAGCGAAAATTCCTCTGGCTGGTGGCGCTGACCATACCCTTCTGGACCTCTTATCTGCTGCGCGTCTTTGCCTGGAAAATCATTCTGGGTTTCAACGGCGTGATCAATTCGGGGCTGATAAAGCTGCAGCTGATCGATCAGCCTTTGAGCTTTCTGCTCTACAATCCTTTTGCGGTGGTGGTGACCTTGGCGCATGCCTGGGCGGCCTTTGCCATTCTGCCTATCTATGTGAGCCTGGAAAAAATCGATCGCTCGCTGCTGGAAGCCGCCAGCGATCTGGGCGACAGCGCCTTGCGCCGCTTTTTGCGCATCACCCTGCCCTTGTCGGCGCCCGGGGTTATCGGTGCCGCCATCCTGATCTTTGTTCCCACCACCGGTGATTTCGTCACCCCGGAATTGGTAGGCGGCACCAAAGGCACCATGATCGCCAACCTGATCGAGGTGCAGTTCAACGCCGTGGGCAATTGGCCGCTGGGGGCGGCGCTGTCCCTGGTCAGCATGGCGATGGTGGCGGTGCTGGCGGGCCTGTTCGTCACCGCCGCCCGCACCGCGGTGAAGGCGGCGCGATGAAAGGCAAAGCGCTTCCCCTCTATGCCTTCGCCTATCTGGCCTTCCTTTATGTGCCGGTTCTGGTGCTGCCCATCTTCTCCTTCAACGATTCCCAATTCATTGCTTTTCCTCTGTCCGGCTTCACCACCCGCTGGTATGCAGGCCTGGCCGCCGACAGCGCCATGCAGCACGCCCTGAGCAACAGCCTGAAAGTCGGGCTGACCACGGCGCTGCTTTCCACCTTGCTGGGATTGATGGCCGCCAAGGCCGTCACCCGTTACCGCTTGCGCGGCACCGGTGCGATGCTGGCGTTTATTTCCCTGCCCTTATTCATTCCCGATATCGTTCTGGGAATTTCGCTGTTGCTATTGTTGGGCACGGTCGGACTGCCCTTGTCGCTGGCCGCGGTGGTGCTGGGGCATTTGCTGGTCTGCGTGCCCTTTTCCCTGACGGTCCTGGTCGCCCGCTTCGAAGGCTTCGACAAGAATCTGGAGGAAGCCAGCGCCGATCTGGGCGAAGACGGCTGGATGACCTTCTGGCGCGTGACCTTCCCCTTGATGCTGCCGGGCATCATCGCCAGCCTGCTGTTGACCTTCATCACCTCGTTCGACGAATTCCTGGTGGCTTATTTTCTTTCCGGCACCGAAGCAACTTTGCCGATCTATATTTGGGGCCAACTGCGATTTCCCGAGCGCCTGCCGATGGTGCTGGCCCTGGGCGCAACCATTCTGGCCGTGTCGGTGGCGCTGGTGGTGCTGGCCGAGTATGTCCGCAATCTGGGAGTCAAAAAGCCGATGGTGGGTGCATGAGTTTTTTGGCCATCAACAACGTCAGAAAATCCTTCGGCGGCCCGGCTGTGGTGAACGATGTCAGCCTGGAAGTGCCGCGCGGCGAATTTTTCGCCCTGCTGGGGCCGTCAGGCTGCGGCAAGACCACCTTGCTGCGCATGATCGCTGGTTTCGAAACCCCTGACAGCGGCACCATCGCGATCGATGGCGAGATGATGAACGCAGTGCCGCCAAACCTTCGCCCCACCAATATGGTGTTCCAATCCTATGCGATTTTTCCGCATCTCAATGTGTTCGACAATATTGCTTACGGCCTGCGGAAGCTGAAGCTGCCTGCCGACGCGCTGCGCGCCAGGGTCGAGGCCATGCTGGCCACCGTGCGCCTTGACGGTTTGGGCAGCCGCGCCGCCGATCAATTGTCGGGCGGCCAACGCCAGCGCGTGGCGCTGGCGCGCGCCCTGGTGCGCGAGCCCAAGATCCTTCTGCTGGACGAACCCCTGGGCGCGCTGGACAAGAGACTGCGCGAAGCCATGCAGCTGGAACTGCGCGCCATTCAGCGCAAGATCGGCATCACCTTTGTGCTGGTGACCCACGACCAGGAAGAGGCGCTTTCCCTGTCAGACCGGGTGGCGGTGATGGAAGGCGGCAAGATCCTGCAGGTCGCCACACCGCGCATGCTCTATGAACGGCCCGCCAGCCGCGCCGTGGCCGACTTTATCGGCGAGATCAATTTCTTCCATGCCACGGTGCGGGACATCGGCGAGGCAGCGACGGTGAATGCCGGCGTGCTGGGTATTCTTACCTTGCCTGCCGCCAATCTCGCCCCCGGGATCAGGATAGGAGATCACATCCTGCTGGCGATCCGCCCCGAACATATCGGCTTTGCCTCTTCCGGCGTGGCGGGCGAGATCGCCACCTCGACCTTCCTGGGCGAACGCAGCCATTTTCATATCCGCCTTTCCGGCCGCAGCGAGCCGGTGGCGGTCAGTGGCCAGGCACCGCCTTCCGGCCCGGTGCATCTGGTCTTTCCGCCGGAAAAATTGATCGGTCTTCCCGCCTAGGCCATAAGGCGGTCGAAGATGGCGCGGGTCTGGGATTGCAACTCTTCCAGGCGCCGTTGCGTTTCCGCGAAACTTGCCGCTTCCGCCGCTTTGGTCAGCAAGGCTTTCAACCCCTGGGTCGCCTCCTCGATTACCGGCGTTTCGTCCAGCGCAATGCGCAGCACCTGGGTCAAGGCATGCTGCAGCCGCGCCGACGCGATCAAGACGTCCGCGTCGGCCTGTGTCAGCACCTTTGCCTGGCGCAATTTTCCCAGCGCCTCGATGGTATTGGTGCAAAGCAATTCGGCCCGAGCCGGGGCATGGACCAATTGCAAACTCTGGGCGATGAATTCGATATCGACCAATCCTCCAGGCGCATATTTGAGGTCCCAGGCATTGCGGCCGGGAAAAGTCTCGGCCATGCGCCCCCGCATCGCCCTGGCATCGGCGATGATGGCGGCGGGCTCGCGCTTCTGGGTCAACCGGTTGCGGATTTCGGCGGCGACGCGGGCTTGCAGCTGCGGCGTCCCCGCGATCAGCCGCCCGCGCGTCAGGGCCATATGCTCCCAGGTCCAGCTTTCGCTGGCGTGATATTCGGCAAAGCTTTTCAGACTGACGGCAACCGGGCCCTTATTGCCGGTGGGACGCAAGCGCATGTCCACCTCATACAAAGTGCCCGCGGCGGTCGGCGTGGTCAGGGCCGCGATCAGCCGCTGTGCCAGGCGCGCGAAATACAAAGTCGGTGACAACGGCTTGGGGCCGTCCGACGCTTCCGCTCCCTCCGGCGCATCATAGACAATGACCAGATCGAGATCGGAGCTGGCGGTCATTTCCCGCCCGCCCAGCTTGCCCATCGCCACCACGACAAA
>CBHTTW010000324.1:0-3660 GCA_966096025.1 uncultured Alphaproteobacteria bacterium
AAACAATTTTCTCAATCGCTATTTCGGCGCGCTGGTTCAGACTAAGGGACTTTTCCGGACCGCCGGCAAGGCTGCCCGGCTCACTCTGCCGCAAAAGTTGCGCATCGCCTGGGTCATGCTGGAGCGTCTCGCAACCATCCGCCAGGAAACCTGGCAGGGTTTCAAACGGCTGATCAAGGACGTGTTGCGCCCACCCTATCACTTTTTGCGCCTGCGCTTCGGCAGGCATGCCCGCAATGCCTGGCAGGATTACCGCCGGGTGGCCAACGCACTGCGCGTGAATGTCGCGCCGGTAGAATTCGGCGAAAAACGCGGCCGGATTCTTCTGGTTGCCCTGGAGGGCATGAATCACTTCATCGTGGTTGTCTGGGGCGTACTTACCTGGGGTCTGCGCGCTTATGGCTACGAAACCCTCGCCGTCACGCTGCGCGCAGAAAGGCGGAACAATCGCCTGCTGCGTCTTTTTCGCATCCCGCTCACGGTGCTGGAGGATTGCGGGACCACCGAGGCCGACCGGCGCGACGCTGAAACCATCGCCGCCCAGCTTTCCACCCTCGATTCCCTGCCTTCAGCCCTGGCCTTCCACCATGACGGGATGCCGCTGGGCAAATTCGCCGTTTCGACCTGGTGCCGCAAAGCCGAATCCGGCGACGTCGACCTGGATCAACCGGCGATACGCCAGCAAGTGGGCCGCATCGCGGCGGAAACTTTCCTGAATTGCTGCCGCGCCAAGCATCTGTACCGCGATCTTGCCATCGACAAGGTCTTTTGCACGGAACTGAACACGGACAGTTATGGCGGTTTCTATCTCGCCGCGCGCCTATTGAACCTTGACATCGTGCGCTTCGCCTCCAGCAATCGCGACAATGCTTATTTCCTTCAGCACATGGATGGCGAATTCAACTCCTGGCACCATTCGGCGCTGGCCCCGGCCACATGGAGGCGGCTGCGCAACGATCCGTTTCGCGACGAGACGGAGCTGCAGGACTTTTTTGCCAAGCGTTATGGCGGCGCCTGGGCGGTTTTCTCGCGCAACTACAAAGGCACCAGCGCCGCCCCCCCCGAGAAAATACGGGAGACCCTTGGGATCACGCCGCAGGATCCATTCGCCATCGTGTTCTCTCACATCCTTTACGACACTCTGTATTTTTACGGCGACGATATCTTCAACAGCTATGCAGAATGGCTGATCGAAACGCTCAAGGCGGCAAGCGCCAATCCGCGCGTGACATGGGGCATCAAGCTTCATCCGTCCAATATCTGGCGCGGTGCGGCGAAAAAAGAAGGAAAGTTCGAAGAAGAACGGCTTTTGGACCGTTATCTCAGCAATCTGCCGCCGCACGTGAAGCTGATTCAACCGGACACCAAATTCAGTCCCCTGAGCTGGATGCAAGCCGCCGATTTCGGCATCACTGTACGCGGCACGCCGGGCCTGGAAATGGCCAGCATGGGCAAAACCGTGATAACCGCGGGCCGGGGACGCTATGACCGCGCCGGATTCACGACCGATCCCAACAGCACCGACGAATATCGCAGCCTGCTTGCGCAGCTGCCCGATTTGCCGCGCATGACGGAAGAACAGGTGACGTTGGCGCGGCAGTACATGCATGCCGTCTTTGTGCGCAAGGCGTTTCACGTCACTTCGCTGGATACGGTTCTGGCGACCGGCAAGCAAAGCCTGACGCAGTATAATGACCTCCTTCTGTTGCCCAGCGCCAAGCTGCGCGGCCAGCCGCCCGCCGAATGGCCCGACGTCAAGAAACTGGCGCGCTGGCTGTCCGATCGCAGTCAGCGCGACTATATCGCATGAGGATCGGCGAGAATTTTAGCGGCGACGATTGCAACACTTTGTCGACCTACATCACGGCGCAAGCCAACAGTTTCTATCCCGGCGGTGCCGACGCGCCCTCCCAAGACGAAATCGCCACGGCGTTGAAACGCTTTTTTGTCAGCGCCGCCCGTATCCGGCGCTGGGCAAAGACCGGCTTTTCGCCACTGGAATCGGAGAAAAACACGCAATTCCTGTGGTTGCTGTCCAATACCGTCTACCGCGCCCGCGGCGTGCATGCCTTGGCCGACCGGCTGTTCTATCTCAACAAGACTCTCAATGGCTTTACCTGTTTCTATGACACGCCCTTGCCCGACATTTTCTTTATCGGCCACTCGGTGGGAACCGTGCTGGGCAAGGCCAATTACTCGGACTATTTGATGGTTTTTCAGGGCGCCACGATCGGGCAGATGAACGGCAAGTCACCGACCCTTGGAAAAGGCGTGATCTTGTTTCCCGGGGCCAACATCGCGGGCAACTGCACCATCGGGAACCGCGTCTTTGTGTCGGCGAATGTCGCGGTGGTGGACCGCGACGTTGCCCAAAACAGCGTGGTGTTGCAGGGATCGGACGGAATCAAGGTGGTTCCGGCCAAACGAGACATATTGGCGGAATATTTCATTCCGGAGGATGAATCATGAAAGCCGTGATTCTGGCGGGCGGTTATGGCACGCGTATTTCCGAAGAAAGCGCTTTGCGCCCAAAACCAATGATCGAGATCGGCGGCGACCCGATCCTGTGGCACATCATGAAGATTTATGCCGCGCACGGCATCACCGACTTCATCATCTGCCTGGGTTACAAGGGCTACGCCATCAAAGAATATTTCTTCAACTATGCGCTGCACCGCGCGGACGTCACCATCGACATGGCGTCGCGCGGCATCACCTATCATCATGAGCGGGCCGAACCCTGGAAAGTAACACTGGTGGATACCGGCTTGAATACGCTGACCGGCGGTCGCATGCGCCAGATCGGCAAATTCCTGGACAAGAATGAGCCCTTCTGCATGACCTATGGCGACGGGATCGCCGATATCGACATCAAGGCGCTGGTCGCGCACCACAAATCTCACGGCAGGAAAGCGACTTTGACCGCCGTGCGCCCGCCGGGCCGCTACGGCGTCACCCAGATCGAAGACGGGCTGGTCACCCAATTCCTGGAAAAACCCGCCGGCGACGGCAGCTGGATCAATGGCGGCTTCTTTGTGCTGCATCCCGATGTTCTGTCGCGGGTGAAAAGCGACGATACGCCCTGGGAAGCGGAGCCGCTGCAAGGGCTGGCAAGTGACGGTGAACTGTCCGCCTACCGGCATGACGGTTTCTGGCAGCCCATGGATACGCTGCGTGATAAGAACTATCTGGAACACCTCTGGCAATCCGGCAACGCACCTTGGAAAGTCTGGTCCTAAGTGATGATCACCCCCGATTTCTGGAAGGGTAAGAAGGTCCTGCTGACCGGCCATTCCGGATTCAAGGGCGGGTGGATGACATTGTGGCTTGCACGGCTGGGAGCCCAGGTGCATGGCCTGTCGCTGAAGCCGGACACCGATCCTTCACTGTACGAGCTGCTGAAAGGTGACGATTTCTGCGTCAGCCATTGGCTCGATATCCGCGACCGCGAGGGCGTCGCGCGGGCCATCGCCGAAATCCAACCGGAGATATGCATCCATATGGCGGCACAGGCCCTGGTGCGCCGGTCCTACGCCTTTCCGGGCGAGACCTTCGAAACCAATGTCCTGGGCACGGCCAATGTGCTCGACGGCCTGCTGGGCACCGCTGGAATCAAAGCCGTGGTCGCAGTGACCAGCGACAAGGTTTATCTGCCCCATG
>CBHTTW010000325.1:0-3654 GCA_966096025.1 uncultured Alphaproteobacteria bacterium
GTGCACATTATCGGCCAGGTCATAGCTGAAGCGGCCGAATATCGTGCCCTGGCGATAGCCATCGAACATCTGGCCATAGGGGCTGTAAGCACCGTCGCCGCCCGAGTTGAAATTGCTGGTGCCGGCGGTCACGTTGCCGTTGGCGTCCTTGGCGCCGGCGACGCCGGCATAGAAGGGGCCGAGCACGCCATTGGCGACGAACTGCTGCTGGTTTGCCAGCGGGCAAGCTGGCACACAACCTTGGACAAGTCCGCCGAAAGTGGAATTGGGGCGGCGGGCATTGGGGATGGGGGCGAAGGGATTGGCAGCCGTGCCGGTGCCCGCCAATCCCGTATAGGTCGATGGCGGGCCATAGGGCCGGGCGGACTGGTTGACGGGATCGCGGTGGCGCCATTCCAGCGCGGCTTCAAAATGACCGCGGCCGCCGAACAGGTCGGTGCCGGCCGCCGCGCCGATATTGTAACCCCAGGCGTCGCCATAGTTGGAAATGCCGCTGTTGATGTCGGCCTTGAAGCCGGTGAACTTCTTGTCGAGAACGAAGTTCACCACGCCGGTCACCGCGTCGGAACCATAAACGGCCGACGCGCCGCCGGTGACGACGTCGACGCGCGAAATCAGCATCTGCGGCAGGGTGTCGGTATCGACGGTACCGTCGGAGTTGGAAGGCGTGGCGCGGTGGCCGTCCAGCAGCACCAGGGTGCGCTGGCCGCCGAAATTGCGCAGGTTCAAGGTATTGCTGGAAAAGTTCTGGCTGCCGTCGCCGGGACGGCCCAGCATCTGCGAGCCCAGGAAGACCGGCAGCTTGTTCAACCCGTCGGGAAGATTGCCGGGCGCCGTGGCCTTGAGGTCCTCAACCGCCACAACAGTCAGCGGGGTGGGTGAATTGGCGGCGTCGGAAATGACGCGCGAACCGGTGACGGTGACCGATTCCACACTGGTTGCCGCGCTCTGGGCATAGGCCACACCCGGGAGTGCCGTAAGGGCAGCGCCGCAAGCGAGCAAATGCTTGATTTTCAAAGCCATGATAGTCCCCCTGAAAATGTCACGAGCCCACTCTGATGAGGGCTCTTCGCGACCTAGACGGGGTGGGGGTCACAAATCCGCCATGTCCGGCGATGCGTTTTCAGCATCGATTTCCATGATTGGAGAGAGTGTTGCCGATAGGACGCAGCGGCCCGCCCGCGCCGGCTCACAAACTCGCGCGCAAGCCGATCGTGAAATACCGCCCCATGGGACTTTGGGTGCTGTAACCGGAGGTATAGACCGGATACCACTGGCCGATGGTACCGTTGGGAACATAGGCGGGCTGTGCGTTGAACAGATTCTGGACCACGACATAGGCAGCGGTATTGGTGCCGGCCACCGTGAAATTGCGGGTGATGTTCACGTCCATCTGGTTCCACGCCTTCACATGGGGATTGACCCAATTGTTGATGGTCGGCGTGACCGGGCCCGCCACCTGGCTGAAGCCCGACACCCAGACATCCTGAAGACCCAGGCTCCATTCGTTCCGTGTGTAGTTCAGGAAAGCGCTGATGCGGATGCTGGAATTGGGCGTGCGGGTGAAAGGCGCGCCTGTGAAGAGCACCGATTTGTTGATGACCGGCTGATACGTCGCCAGCACCCGCGCCTTCCACGAGCCTTCCCAATCCTGGACGACATCCGACATCTGCCAGTCATAATTGGCCTCGAAGTCCCAGCCCTCGGTCGAAGTCGAGGCGGTATTGAGATTGAAGGTGTAAAGCCGGGTCGCGAAATTCGCCAGGCTGCGATCACTGAAGGCGAAAGGACGCTGATAGTTCGCGCAATAGATCGAGGCGCCGCCGGAAGATTCGCAGATGGTCTGGATGGTCGGGCTGGGTGCGATGGAGCCGATCGCATTGGCCAGATGGATCCGATAATAGTCCAGCGACAGGATCAGGCCCGGAACCAGGCCCGGCGTCCAGACCGCGCCCACCGTATAGGTGCGCGCCACTTCCGGGACCAGTCTGGCATTGCCCTGGCTGCTGAAGGTGGTCGTACCCGCATAATATTGGGGGTTTGGGACTTGCGGTTTCGTCAAGTCGGGGATGTGCAGATCGGTAAAGACGTTCTGAAGCAGGGTCGCGGGACGAAACAGGTCATCCAGGGTGGGCGCGCGGATGTCGATCGACGTGGTGCCGCGCAAGCGCATGCTGTCCACGACATTCCAGTTGAAGCCGATCTTCCAGGTCTGGACCGGACCGGAAACCGAATAGTCGGTGTAGCGGCCCGCCAGATTGAGATCGAAGGACCGAACCAGCGGGATGTCCCTGATCACCGGCACTTCTGCTTCCAGCGCCACTTCCCATACATCGTTGCTGGCATGGACCGGCTGCAGCACGGCCTGGGAATAAAGCGGAAGATAGGCATTGCAGAAGCGCAGGCCCGTGCAGTCGACCATGGTGCTGCTGGGCACGGTGCTGGAAATGTCATAACCGTTGAAACGCGCTTCCGCCGAAAGGGCCGCAGTGATGGGTCCGGCCCAGCCGTCCGCCACCTTGCCCGCGATGCTGCCTCCCATGTCATCCAGGGTATTGGTTTCATGGAAGGCCGTGGTCTGGAAAATATAGTTGAGTGCGCCCTGGCCCGGGGCGTTGGGGCCGAAGGGATTGATCGGCACGCAGTCGGCATATTTGGCGGCCGTCAGGCCTTGCGTTGCGGCATAACAGGCCAGGTTGCCATTGGATGTCAGCACCGCATCCTGCGCCGCATACATAAGCTGAAGATTCTGGTTGTTGACGATGGCGACCGCCAGGCGGTTCTCGCCATGGGCATAGAAGAGGTTCCAGTTGAAGCGGCCCTTCAGGACGGAACCATCGAGCCCGGTCTGAAAGCTCAGCACGCGATTGACGCTTCCCGTGGCATTCATCTCGGTCTGGCCATTGCCGACCAGGAATTCGCCTAGCTGGAAAGTATTGGACGGCTGCACGGCCGGAATGGCGAACGGGTTTTGCACCGGATTGGTGCCGTCATTGCCGAGCTGCGCCTGCACTGTGGCCGACAAATAGGGATTATTTTTGTAGAACAAGTCGGCCTGGCCCGCGCCGGGCTGGATTTTCTGCGGGAAGTACCAGCCGAAACTGTAGGCTTCCGAGCCCTGGGCCTGGAGATAAAAAGTGAGGTTATCGGCCAAGTCGTAGTTGAAGCGGCCGAAGGCGGTGCCCTGGTGATAGCCATTAAACAGGGTGCCGTACGGATTGTAGGCGCCGTCGCCGCCGGAGTTCAGATTGCTGGTGCCGGCCGTGCGATTGCCGCTCCCATCCGATGCGCCGGGAATGCCGGGATCGAAGGGACCAAGCACGCCATTCGCCGCGAAATGCGTGCCGGCCGCCAGCGGACAGGCCGGTACGCACTGCTGGACGACACCGCCAAAACTGGAATTGGCCCGGCGCCCGTTGGTTATGATGTTATAGGGATTGGCGGCCGTGCCGGTGCCGACCAATGCTCCATAGTCGGCCGCAGGGCCATAAGGCCGAGCGGATTGGTTGACGGGATCGCGGTGTCGATATTCCAGCGCGGCTTCCAAATGGCCGCGGCCGCCGAACAGATCGGTGCCCGCCGCCGCACCGATATTGTAGCTCATGGCGTCGCCGTAGGTGGAAAGACCCACATTGAGGTCGGCCTTCACGCCAT
>CBHTTW010000326.1:0-3630 GCA_966096025.1 uncultured Alphaproteobacteria bacterium
CCTAATAGTCTCGGGGTTTCGCCAGCGGCGCGCCCCAATTGTGCACCGGCGGAAGCTCGACACCCCCGCCCGGCGTTACCGGCCGATCACCAAAACGACCCAGGCTTACCAAACGGTCATAAAGCACAATGGCCCCCGCCATGCCGACATTGATGGAAAAGCGGGTGGGAATCTTGACCACGAATTCGCACAGCGACAGCATCTGGGGCGACAGCGAATAGCGTTCAGCGCCGAAAACATACGCGGCGCAGGTGGGATGGCGGAAGCGCGGCAGCTCCACCGCCTCGTCGGTGATCTCCACCCCCACCAGGCGGCAGCCCAACGGCATGCGGAAATCCTCCGGCCGCTCGAAGGAATAAAAGGGCAGCGCCCCCTGCGCCCGCGAAGTGTCGCTGTTGGCATCGGACAATTTCAGGCGCGGGGCGATGGAAAAGAAAAAGCTGGCGTCGAAGGCATGCGCGATCCGGACCAGATTGCCCAGATTCATCGGCTTGGAAACGCCTTCGACGCCTACTCCGAAATAGCCTCGCAAGATTCTCTACCCGAGTCGCAAACCCGGAAAGGTTCTAGCACAAGCTACTTGTTCTTGGCTTTCAACGCCGCGGCCGCCTCGATATCGACCTTGTCCAGCGCCGGTGTCTGGTATTCTACGCTTTGGATGATGCAGCTGTTGGGGCCGACCACATCATTCTGGAGCACGGAATCGCCCTTTTCGACACAGGACAGGGTGCCCACACCGCGTGTCCTGAAGCCCAGGGTGAGATGGTGCTGCAGATTGTAGCAGACGCCGATGAAATTCAGGCGGTACCGCTTGCGCGCCAGGTCGGTGACGATCAGCGAACGGTTTCCCGGCACGGTCTTGAAGTCATAAATGTTGCGCTGGCGCAGGCAGGGCGGCTCCGAGGGCGGCGGCGGCGGTTGGGCGATGGCCGGAGCGGACACAAGCAGAAAGGCGGCGGCCAAAAGAGAACGGGTCATACGATCCTCCATGCGCCCCTCCCGGCCACTCTACTACAAGAGAAGTAGAGACGAAACAAAATTTTTCCTGGCACGTTGCGCTATCCGCGGAGCAAAAACACACTATCCCTTAAATGACCAAGCCCGGCCTGCGTTCCCGTATGCGTTCCGCCACCCTGCTCAAGCAGCTGGGACCCGGCCTGATCACAGGCGCCGCCGACGATGATCCCAGCGGCATCGCCACCTACAGCCAGGGCGGAGCCCAGTTCGGCTTCAATCTGCTCTGGACCCTGCTGCTGACATTTCCGCTGATGGCGGCGATCCAAATGGTCAGCGCCCTGGTCGGGCGCTGCACCGGCCGGGGACTTGCCGGCAACATGAGCGAAGTCCTGCCGCGTCCGCTGGTGCTGGGACTGCTGGCGCTGCTGTTCATCGCCAACACCATCAATGTGGGCGCAGACCTGGCCGCGATGGGCGCCGCCGCCAAGCTGGTCACGGGGCTCAATCAACATGCCTTTACCCTGTTCTTCGCATTTCTGTCGCTGGGGCTGCAACTTTTCATTCCCTATCGCCGCTATGCCCGGCTGCTGACCGTCCTGACCTTCAGCCTGTTCGCCTATGTCGCCATCCTGTTTTTCCTGCCGCTGGACTGGTCCGAGATCGGCGCCGGACTGATCGGACTGCATCCCGATCTCAGCGAAAGCGCCGCCACCACCATTGTCGCGATCTTCGGCACCACCATCAGCCCCTATCTGTTTTTCTGGCAGAGCGCGCAGGAAGTCGAGGAAGTGGGCCAGAACAAGCACGAGCATCCGCTGCTGGAACGGCCGCGCGAGGCGCCGCGCGCCATCCGGCGCATCCGGCTGGACACCATCACCGGCATGGCCATGTCCAACCTGATCGCCCTGGCCATCATGATCGCCACCGCCGCCACCTTGCACAGCCATGGCGTCACCACCATCGACAGCGCCGCCGACGCGGCCAGCGCGCTCAAGCCCATCGCCGGAGATTTCGCCTTTGCGCTTTTCGCCGTCGGCATAATCGGCACCGGTCTTTTGGCCATTCCGGTGCTGGCGGGATCGACCGGCTATGCCGTGGCGGAAGCGGCAGGCTGGAAAACGGGGTTGGACAATATGCCCTGGGAGGCCCGGGGCTTTTACATGGTGATCGGCGCGGCGGTGCTGCTGGGCTTGGGCATCGACTGGTCGCCCATCGATCCCATCAAGGCGCTGTATTGGAGCGCGGTGCTGAACGGCGTGATCGCGGTGCCGATGATGGCGGCGCTGATGTTCGTCGCCTCCAGCCGCAAAAAGATGGGTCAATTCCGCGCCGGCTGGCTGCTCGGGGGCCTGGGCTGGCTTTGCACCGCCATCATGGCGGCGGCGGCGATCACCATGATATACGTCTCGCTGAAATAGCGGGATTCAAGCGATGCATATTCTGGGCTGGATTGTTTTCGGCGCCATTGTGGGCTGGCTGGCCAACGGCATCATGGGCAAGGGCGGCAGCGGCTGCCTGGTCAATATCGCGCTAGGCTTGGTCGGCGCCCTAGCGGGCGGTTTCCTGTTTCAGCAGCTCAGCGGCAGCTTCACCTACGACCAGCACGGGTTCATCGTCTCGACCCTGGTGGCGGTGATCGGCGCCATTATCGTGCTGGCAATCTGGAACGCCATCACCGGACACAGGCCGCTGCGGTAACAACACATTTGTCATGGCCCACCGGAGTGTGGGCCATCCAGTTGGGCTGTTGATCATCTTGAAAGTAATCGCTGGCGTCACCTGGATGGCCCGCATTTGCGGGCCATGACAGTGAGGCTCTAGGCTTCCCTATTCCGCCGCAGGCTTGTGGAGGTAGATCTCGCCGCCGCCTTGCTTGAACTCTTCCGACTTTTTCGCCATCGCGGCACGGATTTCGGCGGTGCTCATGGTATCGTTCTTGCCCTTGGCGGCGTCGCGCACCTCTTGCGAAATCTTCATGGAGCAGAATTTCGGCCCGCACATGGAGCAGAAATGCGCCACCTTGGCGCCTTCCGCCGGCAAGGTCTCGTCGTGATAGAGCTGCGCCGTCTCCGGGTCCAAAGCCAAGGCGAACTGGTCGCGCCAGCGGAATTCGAACCGCGCCTTTGACATGGCGTCGTCCCAGATGCGCGCCGCCGGATGGCCCTTGGCCAGGTCGGCGGCATGGGCGGCGATGCGATAGGCGATCACCCCCGCCTTTACGTCATCGCGGTCGGGCAGGCCCAGATGTTCCTTGGGAGTGACATAGCAAAGCATGGCGCAGCCGAACCAGCCGATCATCGCCGCGCCGATGGCGGAGGTAATGTGGTCATAACCCGGCGCCACATCGGTGGTCAGCGGCCCAAGCGTATAGAAGGGCGCCTCGTCGCAGGCCGCCAACTGCCGGTCCATATTTTCCTTGATCTTGTGCATCGGCACATGGCCGGGACCTTCGATCATCACCTGCACATCGTGACGCTGGGCGATCTTGTTGAGCTCGCCCAAAGTATCCAGCTCGGCAAATTGCGCGGCGTCGTTGGCGTCGGCGGTCGAGCCGGGGCGCAAACCATCGCCCAGGCTGAACGACACATCATACTGTTTCAGAAGCTCGCAGATTTCCTCAAAATGGGTGTAGAGGAAATTTTCCTTGTGATGCGCCAGGCACCATTTGGCCAG
>CBHTTW010000327.1:0-3609 GCA_966096025.1 uncultured Alphaproteobacteria bacterium
GGCCGCGGCGCCTTGGCGGCGCGGGGTTTGATTTCCTTTTGCGGGACTTTGTTCGCCGCAACCAGATTAAGTCGAGCCATTCAAGCACCTACCCGTCTTGGAGTTGACACCTGCGCCTTGGCCTTGTGGACTTCCGGACGCGCCTTAAAGAAGAAAGCGACGCACGGGGTCACCCGGTCGCCGCTTTGTCCGGCTTTTTTTCTCGCCGGGTCGAGTTGCAAATAGGGCTAACTCCCCGGCGATGCAAGTAGAAATTTCCCCCTAGGCGAATTTTTTCCCCAGCTGTGTTCGCGAGGCGCTTGCAGAGGCGCCGCGCTCGGGCGCGCGCGCTGCCGCCTCGCGCACGGCGCGCGGCGGCAAAAAGTCCGATGAAATGGGCACAAGTTGCGCAAACGCGCATACGGTAGACAGCGGCGCAAAGCAGTCCTATACGGCGGAGCGCTGTCACATATGTTAAGGAAACGTTATGGCCCGTCCCCAGCCCCAACCGACCAAAGCCAAGTCTCACAAGGCTTCCGACGACCTCCAGATCGAGCGTCTCCACAAGGGTTACGCCCAGTCGATGGAGATCACCAAGGTGGTGGCGGACGAGCAAAGCCGCTTCCAGCACATCCGCATCTTCGACACCGTGGCCAACGGCCGGGTGATGACCCTGGACGACATCGTCCAGATCACCTCCAGGGACGAAAGCGCCTATGCCGACATGCTGACGCATCTGCCCATGCTGGAGCATGGCAAGGTCGAGCGCGTCATGATCGTGGGCGGCGGCGACCTGTCCATCGCCGACGAGGCTCTTAAGTATAAAAACGTCAAGGAAGTGGTGCTGGTCGATATCGACGACCGGGTGATCGCGCTGTGCAAAAAGCATTTCGGCAGCATCAATTCCAAGGCCTTCAAGGACAAGCGCATGGTGATCGAGGCGGCCGACGCCTTCGAATATCTGGGCCGCAAATCCAGCAAGAACCGCTTCGACCTGATCATCGCCGACCGTCCCGATCCGGTGGGGCCCGGCAAGGCGCTGTTCGGCGAAACCTTCTACGACCGGGTGAAGGGCGCGCTGAAACAGGGCGGCTATGCCACCTTCCAGACCGGCGTGCCGTTCTATCAGCCCTGGGAGATCACCGAAGCGCTGCAGGAGCTGAAAGCCTTCTTCCCCGCCTGCGGCCTCTACCTGACCGTGGTGCCCACCTATATCGGCGGCTTCATGGCGCTGAGCTGGGCCACCAAGGGCGGCAAGCCGCTGGGCACCGAGAAGGGCATCAAACAGGCGGCCAAGGCCTATAAGAAGGCCAAGCTGAAGTGCGATTATTACAACCCGGCCGTCCACGCCGCAGCCTTCGCCCTGCCGAATTGGATTGCCAAGCTGGTTCCCTAAAACTACCCCCTCCGGTTTCAGCTTCCGCTCGGCTCCCTGCGGGTCGCCTTCGCTCGCTGAAACCACCTCCCCCTTAAAGCGCTGCGCGCAAAGGGGAGGCGGACCTGCGCTGGCGGGCTTCCTTTTTGGTCCCCGAACGCCCATCTTTTGGGTTGGAAAACCCGGAAAGCGTACAGACATGGCATTGATCGGTCCCGGCGGGCGTCCCGTCACTTCCCAGCCCGCCCAGAATGCGGCGTCAGGCGCGAGCCCCCATATCAAGGATTCCGGCCTGGCGACCTTTGCCGCCGATGTGCTGGAAGCCAGCCGCGCCGTGCCGGTCATTGTGGACTTCTGGGCCCCCTGGTGCGGCCCCTGCAAGACCCTGGGCCCCCATCTGGAAGCGGCGGTGGACGCCGCAGGCGGCGCGGTCAAGCTGGTCAAGGTGAACATCGACGAGAACCCCGAGATCGCCCAGCAGCTGCGCATCCAGTCCATTCCCACCGTCTTCGCCTTCAAGAATGGCCAGCCGGTGGACGGCTTCATGGGCGCCCTGCCCGAAAGCCAGGTGAAGGCCTTTGTCGCGGCGCTGACGGGCGGCGGCGATCATCACGGCCACGATCATGATCACGACCATGACCACCATCATGGCGGGCCGGAACATACCGCCGAAGTTTTGGCGGTAGCCTCCGAGGCGCTGGCCGCCGGCGACATTGAGATGGCGGCCCAGGCCTATGGCCATGTCCTGGAACACGAGGCCGGCAACGTCCAGGCGGTGGCCGGGTTGGCGCGCGCCTATCTGTTGGGCGGCGATGTGGAGCGCGCCCGCGCCACTTTGCAGATGGTGCCGCCCGACACGGCCCAGGACGAAGCCATCCGCGCCGTGGAAGCCGAACTGAAGCTGCGCGAGGCCCCCGCCCCGGAAAGCGGCGAGATCGCCGCCCTGCGTGCCAAGCTGGCCGCAGACCCAAAGGACCATCAGGCGCGTTTGGACCTGGCCATGGCGCTGGATGCCGGCGGCAACCGCGACGCCGCGCTGGAAGAATTGCTGGAACTGGTGCGGCGGGACCGCAAATGGAACGAGGAAGCGGGACGCAAGCAGCTGGTGACCTTGTTCGAGGCCATGGGCCCGACCGACCCGCGCACCATCGAGGCGCGGCGCAGGCTGTCGGGACTTTTATTCTCCTGACGCGGAGTGTCGTAAATGCCCAGGCACTACCATTCTTTTACCGACCTGCCGAAATCCCTGCCGCTGTTTCCCCTGACCGGCGCGGTGCTTTTGCCGCGCGGACAATTGCCGCTCAACATCTTCGAGCCCCGCTATCTGGAGATGTTCGATTATGCCCTGCAAGGCGACCGGCTGATCGGGATGATCCAGCCGGCCGAACATGAGGACAAGGTGGTGCAGCCGCGCCTGTCGCAAGTGGGCTGTGCCGGCAAGATCGTCTCCTTCCGCGAGACCGAGGATAATCGCTATCTGGTGAGTTTGGCCGGGATCTGCCGCTTCCGCCTGACCAGCGAAATGCAGACCACCACGCCCTGGCGGGCGGGCTATTGCGACTTCGCGGCTTTCGGCGGCGACCTGGCCCAGCCGGGCGATGAGGCCTTCCCGC
This sequence comes from uncultured Alphaproteobacteria bacterium, assembly GCA_966096025.1. Lineage (GTDB taxonomy): Bacteria > Pseudomonadota > Alphaproteobacteria > Micropepsales > Micropepsaceae > Rhizomicrobium. The sequence continues at coordinate 2,968 of CBHTTW010000327.1, forward strand.
GCGAAAGGTTGCTGGCGGCGCTCAAGACCTATCTGAACAGCCGCGACCTGCAGGCCGATTGGAAAAGCGTGATGACCGCGCCCGGCGAGGCGCTGGTCAATGCCCTGGCGATGATGTGCCCCTTCGGTCCGGCGGAGAAACAGGCCTTGCTGGAAGCGCAGAATTTCCAGGATCGCGCCTCCACCCTGATGGCCTTGCTGGAAATGGGCGGCGAGCCCGGCCCGACAACGCTCAACTGACAGCCATGGAAACCGATCCCAAATTGCTGGAAATCCTGGTCTGCCCGCTGACCAAGGCGACCCTGCATTACGACCGCGAAAAACAGGAATTGGTGTCGCGCGCCGCGGGGCTCGCCTTTCCCATCCGCGGCGGGGTGCCGGTGATGTTGCAGGACGAGGCGCGGCGGCTCAGCGATGAAGAACGCGATGCCCTCCGCTAGCCCCCCCTGGCCCAGCGAAATCCGCCTCAATCCGGCGCGCGATGTGCTCACCGTCGTGTTCGACGACGGCAGCCGGTTTGAACTGCGGGCGGAATATTTGCGGGTGGAATCGCCCAGCGCTGAAGTGCGCGGCCATGGCGGCGGGCCCAAGACCATCGTGCGCGGCAAGGAAAATGTGACGATCTCGGGCCTGGAACCGGTGG
>CBHTTW010000328.1:0-3586 GCA_966096025.1 uncultured Alphaproteobacteria bacterium
TCCGCCACCAGCTCGTAAGCGGCGTCGGTGTCATTGATGTTGTTGTAGCTGAGCTCCTTGCCCTGGAGTTGGCGGGCGCTTGCGACGCCGGGGCGGTTGGAGCCGTCGACATAAAAGGCCGCTTCCTGGTGCGGATTTTCGCCATAGCGCAGGCCCTGGCGCAGCAGGCCGCCAAAGGCGCGGCGGCGCGGCGGTTCCTGCTCGCCGTCCTTGGCCAATTCACCCGCGAACCAGTTGGAAACGGCGGAATCATAGGCCGCGGTGCGGGCGAAGGCGCGCTGCGCCAGTTTCTTGCGCAAGGCAAAGCTGGTGGCGCCGCCATTGGCTTTCATTTCGTCCAATACGGCCTGGTAATCCTCGACATCCACCAGCACCGTGACCCAGTCGTGGTTCTTGGCCGCCGAGCGCGTCATGGCGGGGCCGCCGATGTCGATATTCTCGATCGTGGTTTCGAAATCGGCGCCGCGCGCCACCGTGGCCTCGAAGGGATAGAGATTGCAGACCAGCAGATCGATGCCGACGATATTATGCTCCGTCATGGCGGCGGCGTGATCGGCCTTGTCGCGCAAGGACAACAATCCGCCATGCACCATGGGGTGCAGGGTCTTGACCCGTCCGTCCATCATTTCGGGAAAGCCGGTGATTTCGGAAACATCGCTGACCTGAAGGCCGGCATCCCGCAGCGCCTTGGCGGTGCCGCCGGTGGAGATCAGCATCACACCCTGGTCCGCCAGCCCCTTGGCGAATTCGATCAGCCCGGTCTTGTCGGAAACGGACAGCAGGGCGCGGGCAATCTTGCGGGGGGTCATGGAACCTTCGGGCCTAAAGGATGCCCGCCGCTATTAGCGCCTGTAAAACAAATATAAAAGACTGAGCGCCCCACTTGCGCACAGCGACCAGATGACCGGGATGGCAAGCTGCTGTTTGTTATAGGTCATGATGAAGTCGCCGGGCATGCGCGCCGGCTCGAAGGCCATCACAATGGGGCACAGGAACACGGCGCCCCCCACCAGGACCAGCAACAGGAAGACGGCTTTTTCTATGCGGTGCATGGCAGCTTCATCGGACTAAGCCCCAGTTTTTCAAACAATTGCCGGTCGGAATCGGCCAGCGGATTGGGGGTGGTGAGCAATTTGGGTCCGCAGAAAATGGAATTGGCCCCGGCCAGGAAACACAATGCCTGGGTTTCCTCGCTCATCTGCTGGCGTCCCGCCGACAGGCGCACCATGGATTTGGGCATGGTGATCCGCGCCACCGCGATGGTGCGGACAAATTCCAGTGGATCGAGCTTATCGGAACTTTCCACGGCGCGGGTGTCTTCGCCCACCAGGGCATTGACCGGCACGCTTTCGGGATGGACGGGCAGGCTCGCCAAGGCATGGATCAGTCCCACGCGCTCCTCGCGGCTTTCGCCCAGGCCGACAATGCCGCCGCAACAGACGCTGATGCCGGCCTCGCGCACATGCTCCAGCGTGTCCAGCCGGTCCTGATAGGTCCGGGTGGTGATCACATGGCGGTAATATTCCGGCGAGGTGTCGAGGTTGTGATTGTAATAGTCCAGCCCCGATTGTTTCAGGCGCACCGCTTGCGGCGCGGTGAGCATGCCCAGGGTGACGCAAGTCTCCATGCCCAAGGCCTTCACGCCTTCCACCATGGCGCAGACTGTTTCCAGATCCTTGTCCTTGGGACCCCGCCAGGCCGCGCCCATGCAGAAGCGCGACGCGCCCGCGTCGCGTGCGGCGCGCGCCTCGGCCAGCACCGTTTCCACTTCCATCAGCTTGGTGGCTTTCAACCCGGTGGGGTTGGAGACCGACTGGGTGCAATAGGAACAGTCCTCGGGGCAGCCGCCGGTCTTGATCGAAATCAGGGTCGAGGTTTGAACCTGGGTGGGATCGAAATGGGCCCGGTGCACCGTCGCGGCCCGGAACATCAGCTCCGGAAAGGGCAGGGCAAAAAGGGCGCCGATTTCTTCGCGGGTCCAGTCGGAGTGCGGCGAGTCGTGAAGGGCACGGACGGGGGCGTTCATGCCGCCACTCTAAGGGGGTTCGGGGCCCCGCAAAAGGGTGGACGCCAGGGCCCCAAAACGCTAACAAGCGCCCCTCTGCCCCGGTGGTGGAATGGTAGACGCGGCGGACTCAAAATCCGTTGCCGAGAGGCGTGGGGGTTCAAGTCCCTCCCGGGGCACCATTCTTAAATTTTAGCCCTTTGGCTGCCGCGCCCGCCCGCCAGGTGGTGTCGCGCGGGCGGGCTTGGCATTTATTTGCGCCCTACGGGCGCAAATAAATCCTCGCACGCAAGGCGTGCTCCGGGCGGGCGGGGCCGGGGCACCGCTCGCCTCGCTCGCAACCCCGTTCGCTTTGCTTGATCAGTCCCTACACAGTTATCGCGCGGGGCCGGGGCACCATTCGAGCGCTAGTCTCCCAGCACAAGTTTCACTGCCAGCAAGGTCATGGTGATGCCGATGACGGCATCCAGCACGCGCCAAGCCTTCGGGTCGGCGAAGAGCGGCCGCAGCAGCCGTGCGCCATAACCCAGGGAAAAGAAGAACAGACAGGAAGCCGTCATCGCGCCCAGTGCGAAACCGGCGCGCTGATCGCCATAGCGGGTGGAGACGGAACCCAGCAGCACCACGGTATCGAGATAAACGTGCGGATTGAGCCAGGTGAAAGCCAGGCACATAGCCAGGGTCACGCCCAGGCTGCGCGGCTCATCGCGCGCCGGGTCGAGACCGGCATGCGGCCGCCAGGCCGACCACAGGCTGCGCAAACCATAGGCCAACAGAAAAGCCGCGCCGCCGAAACGCATCACCGGCGCAAGCCAGGGCGCGGCCATCACCAACGCGCCGAAGCCAGCGACACCCGCCGCGATCAGCAGCGCGTCCGAACCCGCGCATACCGCGCAGACCGCCAACACATGCTCGCGCCGCAGGCCCTGTCGCAGGACAAAGGCATTTTGCGCGCCGATGGCGACAATCAGGCTGAGCCCCAGCAGGAAGCCGGGCAAAAAGGCGGCGGTCATGGCTTTTGCCTATGGCCTCTGCGATAGCCGGTCAATCGCGCTTCTGTCATGTCCGGGGCGGTTGACTTGCCGGTCCGATACCCTAGCCTTGCCGCAAAACCGGGGAGAAACCCATGCGCCTTGCCGCCTTTGTTGCCGCCGCTACCGTTGCCGCCACGTCCGCCTTGGCCCAGCCCTTGCCGGCGCCGGCCAGCTATCCGCCGGTGACCGGCGAGAAGGGCGTGGTCACCACCCATGCGCTGTCGATGGAATTGGCCGACCGGATCGCGCATGCCGCGGTCGATGCCTGCCGCAAGATGGGTTATCGCACCACCATCACGGTGCTGGATTCCTCCGGCGCCTTGAAATCCTTCCTGCGCGACGATGGCACCGGCCCGCACACCATCAGCCTGTCGAAAGACAAGGCTTATACGGCGATCACTCTGGCCAACCGTTTCGCCACCTCCGGCACCTTCGCCACCGCGCGCAATTCCACCTTGGGTTCGCCCATGACCAACATTCAGGGCGTGGTCGGTGTGGCGGGCGGCGTGCCGATCAAATATCGCGGCGAGGTGATCGGCGGCGTGGG
>CBHTTW010000329.1:0-3582 GCA_966096025.1 uncultured Alphaproteobacteria bacterium
GCCAAAGGTCTTACCGGCTTTGGCAACGCAATAGGCGGAGTAGACAATCCTGGCAGCGCCTTTAATGACTTTGGCGCCCGCCAGATCCAACTGCGTGAATGCAACATCCTGGTGCCGGAAAACGAACTCAAATGGACAGCGGTCCGGCCGACCGCCAAGGATTTTAACTTCCATGGGGCCGATGTGCTGGTCGACTGGGCCGAGCAGAACGGCCTGAAGGTTCGTGGGCACAATCTTCTATGGCTGCGGCCAGATCGCAATTCCGACTGGCTCAACAATTACGATTTTGGGGCCCGTCCGGGCGCGGAGGCCGAGCGCCTCCTTCGCGAACATGTGACTGCGGTATGCAAACGCTACGGCAATCGAATCTTTACCTGGGACGTGGTCAACGAGGCAATCGATCCCGTCACCGGCCGGATGCGCGACATGGTCTTCAGTCGCCATCTGGGCGATGATTGCATGGACATTGTCTTTGATGCGGCCCGCCGGGCGGCGCCGCAGGCGGCCTTGGTCTATAACGACTTCATGACCTGGGGCGACAACCGCGCCCGTCACCGCGACGGTGTCCTGAAGCTTCTGGACCTCATCAAAAGCCGCCGGGTACCAGTGGATGTCCTGGGGGTACAAAGTCATATTGGCGCCGGCGAGATTGGCGGCGTCAAAGGCACCATGACTTTCGACGCACGCGAGGAAGGCGACTGGAAGAGCTTCATGGATGCCGCCACCGCGCTCTATCCGCGCCTGCACATCACAGAATTCGACGTCAGCGAGGTCGGTACTCCTGCCGACATTGCGGCGCGCGATCGGATCATTGCTGACCTGGCCCGACGCTATCTTGGCATGATGTTGCAATATCGTGGACTGGATCATGTGATGTGTTGGGGAATGCTGGATCATCATTCCTGGCTCCAGTCGCGCACCCGCCGCGCCGATGGAATGCTGAAGCGGGGGTGCCCCTATGATCCCAGCTACCAACCCAAGCCTTTACGCGCGGCGATCGCCGATGCATTTCGGAATGCGCCAATGCGCGGCTGATGTCGGAATTTCTCACTTAGCGCCGCCCGCGCTACATCATCTTCTTGATGGTCAGAATAGCCGGGCCCATGATGACGACGAACAGGCAAGGCAGGAAGAAGATAATCATCGGCACCGTCAGCTTGGCGGGCAGCGAGGCCGCCTTGCGTTCGGCTTCCTGCATGCGCATTTCGCGATTTTCGGTGGCGGTGACGCGCAGCGCCTGACCCAGCGGGGTACCGTATTTCTCGGCCTGGTTGAGGGCGGTGGCCACCGCCTTGACGCCGGAATGGCCGCAACGCTTGGCCAGGTTGTCGAAGGCCTGGCGGCGGTCGGGCAGATAGCTGAGTTCGGCGGTGGTGAGCGCCAGTTCCTCGGCCAGTTCGGCCGACTGCGAGCCGATTTCGCCGGCGACGCGGGTGAAAGCGCTTTCGATCGACATGCCCGATTCCACGCAGATCAGCATCAAGTCCAGGGCGTCGGGAAAGGCGCGCATGATCGATTGCTGGCGGCGGGCAATCATGTTGTTGACGAACATGTCGGGCGCATAAAAGCCGATCAGCGCGCCGACAAAGGCGGCGCCGAACTTCTGCATCGGCGACCAGCCCAGATGCAGCACCACGAACAGATAGAACAGCACCACCAGGAACAGGATGAACGGCATCACAAAGCGGAAGAACATGAAGGTGATGAGCGGGGCCTGGCCGCGATAGCCCGCGCAGGACAGCTTATCGCGGGTGTTTTCGCTTTCCAGCATGTTGCCCAGCTTGAAGCGGTCCAGGGTCGCCTTCATGTAGGAGACGGGCTCGACACGCAGGCTGGCGCGCTTGGAATTCAGGGCGGCGTGGTGCTTGGCGCGCAATTCCTCGCGCCGGGCGGCCACCGATTTGAGGCGCTCGTTGAGGCCGTTGCCTTCCAGATAGGGAATGCCCAGGGTCAGGACCGTGGCGAAGGCCAGGATGCCGACAAACACCATGGCCAGGAAGTCTTTGTCGAACAGCAGGTTCATCAGAGCGTTCATGACGTGCGCCTAATGCTTGAAATTGATCATCTTGCGCATCACCATGATGCCCAGGCTCATCCAGACGACGCAGCCCGCCAGCATCAGATTGCCGGCGCGTTCGGTAAACAGCTTGGCGATATAGGCCGGGGTGGTGAGATAGACGATGCCCATGACGCCGGGCGGCAGCGAACCGATGATCATGGCGCTGGCCTTGGCTTCCGACGACATCGCCTTGATCTTGCCTTGCAGCCTTTTGCGGTCGCGCAGCACGGCCGCCAGGTTGCCCAGGGCCTCGGACAGGTTACCGCCCGACTTGCTTTGAATGGTCATCACGATGGCGAAAAAGCCCACTTCCGTGGTGGGCATGGATTCCATCATGCGCTTGAGCCCCTGCTCCAGGGTGACGCCGACCTTCATGCTTTCGGTCAGGGCGTGGAATTCGCTGCCCACCGGATTGGGAATTTCCCGCGCCACGATGCGCAGCGCCTCGTTGGTGGGCAGGCCCGACTTGACCGAACGCACGATGACGTCGATGGCGGTGGCGAAATTTTCCGTGAACTTCTTCTTGCGGCGGTTGGTGAGGAAGCCCAGCACCCAGCGCGGCAGGCCCAGGCCGGCGCCGAAAATCGCCAGCGCGATCACCAGCGCGGACTGATGGGTCAGAAACGCGGCGCCGCCCGCCAGACAGGCGCAGACGCCGCATATGATCCAGAAAGTGCGCGGGCTGGCCTTGGGAAAACCGGCCTGCTCCAGCCGGCGGCGCATGGTGGGCCGCTCCTTCTTGGCGGCGCGGTTTTTTTCCACGTCCTTGAGCATGGTCGCGACGTTTTTGCGCTTTTGCGCGGCGTCCTGGACCGGATTGCCGGCACGGCCACGCGCCGCGCCCGCCGGCTTGGCGACCGCGGCCACGCGCTTCTGGGTGACTTCGTCGCCGCCGGTAAAAGCGAAAGCCGCGCCGCCAAGCGCGAGCGCGAACAGAATGCCGACCAGAAAGATCATTGATTGACCTTGTCGAGCGCGTCGGCCAGCTCTTTTTCCAGATTGTAGTAGCGGGCGCGTTCCCAGAAATTGGGCCGCACAACGCCGGTGCCGACATGCTTGCCGCGCAGCTTGCCGTTCTCGTCCTCGCCGGTGATCTCGTAGGACACCAGGTCCTGGGTAATCACGACATCGCCTTCGGTGCCGATCACTTCGGTGACCTTGGTGATGCGGCGCGAACCGTCACGCAGACGCTCGGCCTGGATGATGACGTCGATCGAACCCACGATCATTTCGCGGATGGTCTTCATCGGCAGCGAGAAGCCGCCCATGGTGATCATGGATTCCAGACGGCCCATGGCTTCGCGCGGGGAGTTGGCGTGCAGCGTGCCCATCGAGCCGTCATGGCCGGTGTTCATCGCCTGCAAGAGGTCGAACGCCTCGGGTCCGCGCACTTCGCCCACGATGATGCGTTCGGGACGCATACGCAGACAGTTTCTGACCAGGTCGCGCATGGTGATCTGGCCCTGGCCTTCCAGGTTGGGCGGGCGGGTTTCCAGGCGCACCACATGCGGCTGCTGCAGCTG
>CBHTTW010000330.1:0-3581 GCA_966096025.1 uncultured Alphaproteobacteria bacterium
CGGCCGTTCAAGGTCACCGAATGGGTGATGCCGTCGGTATTGTTGATGCTGCTGTTCATGTTGGGGTGATTGAAATTGAAGGAATGGCCATAGGCGGCCTCGAGCGTCATGCTGTCGGTGAGCTTCACTTCGGCGCCCAGCCCCAGCAGATAGCGGTCGGTATCGGCCAGGGTCACGGCGCGATAGCGGCTGGTCACCGGCGTCTCATCGAAGGCGATGCCGGTTTTGATCGACCATTGGTCGTCAAGCTTATAAACCCCGCCCACCGCCACCATCCAGGTGTCGCGATACCCCTGGACATTAGGGAATGGCGGGTTCTGGCTTTGGATCACCACATTCTTGAACACGCTCCATTGGCTGAATTGCAGCTCGGCGCTGACGCTCAAATCGGGGGTGATTTCACTGGTGGCGCTCAATCCGGTGGTGGCGGGCAATTGCGCCTTGGCGCTGGCGGGTCCGCTGATCATGCCCAGCAAGGGAGAGGCGCCGGTGAAATCCAGATTGCCTTCGATCTTGTGATGAGTCGAGGAACGATAGGTCAGCCCCAGCCGCGTACCGCCCAGGTCCACCATCACGCCCAGATTGTAACCGAAGGCCCAGTCACTGGCCTTGAAGCGCCATGAGGCATCGGGCGTGCCGGGCACACCGAAGATCGCCGCCTGATTGATGGCGCTGCTGACATCGAGGCTGAAATACTGGGCCGAGAGGCCCGCCCCCACCGACCAGGCATCGTCGATCCGCCAGGCGATCGCCGGGTTGATGTCGGCGCTGCGCGCCGCGGTCTTGGTGCCGAGATAGCGGCCATACCAGTTGGGATCGTATGTGTTGGCATTGCCGAAGGGCACGGTGACGGCGATGCCGGCGGAAAGATCGTCGCTCAGCCGCATCACCCCATAAAGGTTGGGGATCACCGCGGAGGGAAAACTGTCGCCGCCGGAGTTGCCGGCCAGAGGCACCGCGCCCATCGGCGTGGCCTGGGTGGCCGAACCGCTGAAGGTCATGGACGGCAGAACCGCCGCCGCCCCAATTTCAAAGCCGTCGGCCTGGAGCCGGGTCATGCCGGCGGGATTGGCGAAGACCGTGCTGGGGCCGCCGGCGCGGCTGGCATGGCCGGCAGAGCTGGTGGCCAGCGCCTCGGCGCTGTTCTCGCGTATCATGAAGCCCGCCGCCATGGCGGGCGCAGGAAGAAGCAGCGCGGCAAGGACCGGAAGGGTCCGGATTGCGTTCAGGGGGCGGATCATTTCGACAGCAGGGTCAAGGAAGGACGCGGAACAAGCCTGATGCAGGCTAGGGACAAGAACTGAAAAACTAGCGGCGAGTTCCCGTAAAATTCGTCTTAAACGCAAAACAGCAGCCCCGCGCCGCCGCGCGGGACTGCTGCCTGATGCGTTAAGCGTCAATCAGTGCGCCGCGCTGGCCGCCGTGTTCACCGGCGTCACGCTGGCCACCGGCTTGGCCACCGGCTTGCTGTCGGACTTGCCCAATTCGGGTTTCAGATTGCCGTTCACATAGGCGCCGGACTCGATCTTGAGGTCCTGATGCCAGATATCGCCGGTCATGCGCGCGGTGCCCGACAGAACGACTTTCTTGGCTTCGATCTTGCCGTCCACGGTGCCGGCCAGTTCGACTTCGTCGCCATAGACCGTGCCCTTCACCTTGGCGTTCTGGCCGATCTTCACGCCGACGCCGCGCACATCGCCTTCGATCTGGCCGTCGATCTGGATGTCTTCCGTGCTTTCCAGTTCGCCCGTGATCTTAAGCGCCTTGCTGATGACCGATGCCATGGATGCTCCTGTTTTGCTGGGTGGGGTTGAAGTGGATGCGGATTTCGCCGCCCCGGACTGCGCCGCCTCGGCGGGCCTGAGCGCGGGTTGAAGCGGCGTCACCGGTTGCAGTGGCGTCTGTGGACTGGGCTGGTCGTTGGCTTTGTCGCGGTTGAAGATCATTCACGTACCTCCGGAAGTTGGTCGAGGGTGTCGAAATAGCTGACGGGGCGCCAAGGCATGCGGCCGTTGACGCGCGCGCCCTGGGTGACGGAAATGGTGGTGTGGAAGAGTCGGCCTTCGACATCGGCGCCGGCTTCGACCGCGACATGGGGCGCGAACACCCGGCCATTCAGCCGCCCGGCGATCACCACCTCGCGCGCCACGATATCGCCTTCGACATAGCCGCCGGCGGCGATCACGAATTTCGTCGCCGCGATGCGGCCATGCACGACCCCGGCGATGATCAGTTCGCCGTCAATTTCCAGCACACCGGTAATCCCCACCCCGGGGCCGATATAGGATGCAGGCGCGGCAAGCGCGGCAGTTGGCCCCGGCTTCACGTCCGGGGGTCGACGAGCCATTGTCAGCATGAACGTCCCTCGTTCACGGCACCCCCCGCGGCCATCATGACCAGAAAGATGAGGCAGAGCAAGCGCTTAATCCGTTAACGGGAACTCGCGCTGTCTTACATCTCAGCTTGTGCCATAATGCTTAAAAATATCTTAGGCGAGGTCCGTAGCGTCAGTATACGGACGAACGCCGAAAATAGAAGGTGGGTATGAAGACTGTTTCGACCGCCCTGCTCGCGGCCGTGGCCGCGCTGGCGGCGCCCGGGGCGCCCATGCCGGCGCCCGCGCCCGAGCCCGCCGCCGCCATCGACGGCACCATCCAGCGCACGGTCGACAATAGCTGCAATTGCGGCACCACCGCGCGCACCGAACGCCAGCGTTACTGGGACCTTCACCGCCCCTCGACACCCAAGGAGCGCGCAGAAACCGGCCGCCTGAACCGCGAATTCCTCGAAGCCTCCCGCGCCGCGGCCCGCGCCAGCGCGCCTGCGCCCGCGCCCGATGCCGCGCAGCTGGCCTATGAGAAGCAGATGAAGAATTACCGCGCCCTCACCGAAAGCTATGAGCGGCGGATGCGCGCCTACAACCAGCTCCACGCCCAGGCCGAGAGCGCCGAGCAGAACTGGCAGGATGCCGCCCGGGCCGATGCCTGGCACGGCTATAATGCGCGCGGCAATAACGGTTATTGATAACCATTCTTAACCGTCTCACCGGACCAGGCCAGTTGATCACGCCAGTCACGCCTTGAAGCGCGGCGATCGGGGCGCGGCGGAGGTCACGGCCCGCGCGGGTTCCCCGGCCCCTCTTGCATCACAAAGTCCACATCATCAGGCCAAGGCCGCCCGCGATCAGCAAAGCCGCCATCAGCAACAGCCCCAGCATGCTGCGGCGGCCGCACCCATCGTCGTCCATGATTTTTCTTAATCGCTCCACGTCTCTGCGATTAAGACTTTGCATCATGGTTTGGTTTCGTACCCTGGGTTGAATTTTTGCAAGCCATGGTAACGAATCTTGCGCACCGGGACGCACGACAAGCATTGAGTTGCGTCACGGGAACTTCACCAAAAGTAAACCGAAAAAAGCTGGCACCACGCGCAAAACAAGCGTCTTATGAGACCAACACACAGGTGCCTCATGATGATGGTCTACCAGATAAGAATATTGAGAGCCGCAGGCGAAACCGTGTTGCTTGAGAACAGCTATGCCAGCGATTTCGCCGCCGTGCGCCGCGCCCGGCGCGCCGCCG
>CBHTTW010000331.1:0-3581 GCA_966096025.1 uncultured Alphaproteobacteria bacterium
CGCTGTGGCCGACCAATGCGGGCAATCCCGGCCTGTTCTATCCGGTGGGCGGCAACCTGAACAACAACTACTGGGACGATATGGGCCGCTACTTCACCATCGGCCTGAGGGGCAACTTCTAAATCCGGTTTTAAGCGGGGGGAGGCCGGCGCGCGCGAAAGCGGCGCCGGCCATTCTTTTTTGGGTCTTTTGCGGCGGCACCCCGATTCAAAGGCGCGGACCGGCGGCAAAGCGGAATGGGATGGTGATCATCATTCCGTTGGCGGTGCAGAGTGGCATCCAGGGCCGCAGGGAAAGTCTAATATAGGTGTTAAATCAATGGATTGTTGTGGTGTGTTTTTGTTGCCGCACCCCCAGCGGAAAAAATGATAGCGCTGACACTTTCTGTTGGCAGCGCTGCCAAGGTCCAATAGCTTGTCGTCAAGACTCTTATAAGAATCCTCAGGGGGAATAATGACTACTCGCAGATTGAATAAGCTCGCGCTCATGTGCGCGGCCAGCGTCGTTGCTTTGTCCAGCGGCGCCCAGGCCCAGGGCCCGGCCACCGAAACGGTTACCGTTACCGGTTCGCGCGTCATTTCCGATATCAGCCTTTCGCCGACACCGATCACCGCGGTGAGCGCCGAGCAATTGCAGGCCACCACCCCCACCAACATTCCCGACGCGCTGAACAAGCTGCCGGTCTTCGTCGGCGGCCGCACCCCGCGCAGCCAGGACAATGCCAGCCGCAATACCTCGGGCAACGTTCTCAATCTGCGCAACTTCGGCGTTTCGCGCACCCTGATCCTGCTCGACGGTCATCGCGTGCCCGCTTCCAACCAGGACGGCACCGTCGACGTCGACACCTTGCCGCAGATGCTGATGACCCGCGTCGACGTCGTGACCGGCGGTGCTTCGGCGATGTACGGCTCCGACGCGGTGGCCGGCGTGGTCAACTTCGTGCTCGACAAGAGCTTCACCGGCTTCAAGTACAATATGAATGCCGGTATTTCGAAATATGGCGATGCCGCCGAGCATCAGTTGGGCTTTGCCTGGGGCACGGCGCTCTGGGGCGGTCGCGGCCCATTCTAAATTGCCGCCCGCCACTTCAACCAGGACATGGTGCCGATCGACCATCGTCCCTATGGCTTCAACATGAACAGCTGGGTGCAGTCCGGCGCCGGTACGCTCGCGGCGCCGTACACCAATGTGCCCTTTGGTCATACCCTGAACCAATCGTTCCACGGCACGATCAATTGCGGCGCGTCCTGCCCGGCCAACAACTTCACCTTCAGCGCGCCTGGTGTCATCAGGCCGCTGCAGCATGGCGTGCCCACCACCACCGCCAATCTCGAACAGGGCGGTGACGGCGGCTACAATCCGGTCGGTACCTGGCGCGCCAAGGTTCGCAGCGAAGAACTTTTCGGCCGCATGAGCTATGACATCACCGACGATATCAACGGTTATGTCCAGGCGAGCTGGGCGGAGTCCGGCAATTTTTCCAATTGGAGTCCCTGGGTCGTCAGCTCCGCGGGCAGCCGTCCCAACACCTTCTTCGCCACCAATCCCTATTTGACCTCCGCCGCGGCCCAGTCGTTGGGCGCGGGCCTTGCCGGCGCCGCAACGCAAACCGCCGGCTACCGCTATCTGCCGGCGTCGCCGGCCGTGTCGCCGCAAACCAGCACCACGCCGCCCGCGCCGCCGCTCAACACGCCCTTCTTCGCGGCGCCGTCCTATAACTGGAACATGGTCGACGGCAAGGATGCGCGCAGCCAGAACCGCATCTACAATACCCAAGGCGTGCAGCGTAACGTCAGCATCGAGGCGGGCCTCACCGGCACCATCTCGCAATTCGCCTGGGATGTTTATTTCAATCACGCCGAAAGCCGCTTGCAGGTCAAGAATCCCCACAACACCGACAATGCCAAATATCTGGCGGCGCTGGACGCGGTGGTCGCGCCCATCGGCACGAAGGTGAATGGCGTGGATCTTGGCGGCAGCATCACCTGCTGGGTCAACACCCAACCGGCCTTCGCCAATCTCTATCCGGGTTGCCAGCCGATCAATGCTTTCGATCCCAACGGCCCCTCGGCGGCGTCCTTCGACTATCAGTCGACTCCGACCTGGTGGACCCTGACCCAGGTGCTGGACAATATCGGCGGCTCGGTGCGTGGCGGCTTGGGCTTCGGCCTGCCTGCCGGCGAAATCCAAGCCGCTGTGTCGGCGGAAATGCGCTGGTCGACCTACACCATGGCCAGCCAGTTCCTGCCCACCGACTTTGTCAATTGCACGGGCCTGCGCATGTGCCTTGCCAACGGCGCGGCGCCGGTGCGCTGGGTGCAGAACGTCAATGCACCCGTCGATGTCGGCAACAATGTCTATGAATTCGGCGCCGAATTTAATATTCCGCTGATCAAGGATGTGCCGCTGTTCCAGGACCTGTCGACCGATATCGCCGGCCGCTACACCAACTATTCGACCTCGGGTGAAGCCTATACCTGGAAGGTGGGCGCCAACTGGCATGTCGACGAGAACATCAAGTTCCGCGGCACCATGTCGGTCGACATTCGCGCCCCCAACCTGAACGACCTGTTCCAGCCTGTGGGCATTTCCTCCACCGGTTTCACCGATCTGTTGACCGGCGGCAACAACAGCACCCAGCTGGTCAATCGTGGCAATGCCAGCCTGACCCAGGAAGTGGCGCACACCTACTCGTTCGGCACCGTGCTGACCCCGGAATTCATCCCGGGCCTGACCTTCTCGGTGGACTGGTACACGACCCATATGTCGGGCGCCATCACCCAGATCAGCTATCAAAGCACCCAGGTGCAGCAGATCTGCCTCAACAGCGCGCCGACCTACAATTCGCCCTTCTGTGCACTCGCGATCCGTCCGATCGCCGTCGGTCAGGCGGGGTATACCAGCACCAACAACTTCCCCACCCAGGTGCTCGCTTCGCCGCTCAACGCCGCCAAACTGGCGATGGAAGGCTTCGACTTCGAGGTGGATTACAACTGGGATATGGAAGATGTCGTCTCCTGGTGGCCGGGCACGGTGACCTTCCGCCACCTGATGACCTATCAGCCGGTCAACAACACCCAGAACATCCCGGGCGCCTTCACCACCTGGCCCGCGGCGCCCAAAACCCGCCAGACCACCTTCATCAACTATCAGGTCGGCGATTGGGGCCTGGCGATGCAGAACCAGTGGCTGAGCGGCTTCAAGAAAGCCACCAGCGACAATGGCGTCAACGGCAACACCCAGAACTATGCTTCGCCCCGCGTCGGTTCGATGAATATCCTGGATGTCACCATCGACCGCCGGTTCGATTTGTGGGGCGGCAGCGCGGATCTGTCCTTCACGGTGAACAATATCGGCAATACCCGCGCGCCGCTGTGGCCGACCAATGCGTCCAATCCGGGCCTGTTCTATCCGACCAACGGCATCCACGACGATATGGGCCGCTACTTCGTCATCGGCCTGAAGGGCAATCTGTAATCGACAGTTATTTCCAGGGGGCGGCCGGGGGCGGGGGAAGAGGCCCCGGCGGGGGGATTTTTTGGTGGGGTTTTTTGTCTGGCGGGCGTGATTATGCTCGCCCT
>CBHTTW010000332.1:0-3567 GCA_966096025.1 uncultured Alphaproteobacteria bacterium
GTGGCCATGGTGCTTAAGCCTTGTAACAGACGGCTTTGACGGCCTGGATCAGGTCATCGATCGTCGGCAAAGCGAGCTTTTCCAGGTTCGCGGCATAAGGCATGGGCACATCCTTGCCGGCCACCTTGGTCGGCGGCGCATCCAGATAATCGAACGCGTCCAGCGCCACGCGCGCGCAAACCTCCGAACCGATGGAGCAAACCGGCCAGGCCTGTTCGACGGTGACGATCCGGTTGGTCTTCCTCACGCTCGCCAGCACCGTGTCCATGTCCAGCGGACGCAGAGTGCGCAGGTCGATCACTTCGGCATCGATGCCGTCCTGGGCCAGCTTCTCGGCGGCTTCCAGCGCCTGGCCGACGGTAATGGAGTAGGCCACAATGGTGACATCCGTGCCGGGGCGCACAATGCGCGCCTTGCCGATGGGCAAGACGAAATCGTCCAGCTTGGGCACCGGGAAGCTCTTGCCGTAAACGATCTCGTTTTCCAGGAAGATGATGGGATTGGGATCGCGGATCGCGGCCTTCAAAAGCCCTTTCGCGTCGGCGGCGAAATAGGGCGCGATCACCTTCATGCCCGGCACCGAGGCATACCAGGCGGAATAGTCCTGGCTGTGCTGGGCGGCGACGCGGGCGGCGGCGCCGTTGGGGCCGCGGAACACGATGGGGCAGCCCATCTGGCCGCCCGACATGTAACGGGTCTTGGCGGCGCTGTTGATGATCTGGTCCATCGCCTGCATGGCGAAATTCCAGGTCATGAATTCGACAATGGGTTTGAGGCCGTCAAAGGCCGCGCCCACCGCAAGACCAGTAAAGCCGTGCTCGGTGATCGGGGTGTCGATCACCCGGCGGGCGCCGAACTCGTCCAGCAGGCCCTGGGAAATCTTGTAGGCGCCCTGATATTCGGCGACTTCCTCGCCCATCAGGAACACCAGCTCGTCGCGGCGCATTTCTTCCGCCATGGCGTCGCGCAGCGCGTCGCGCACCGTCTGGTTGACGAATTCGGTGCCGGGCGGGACTTCCGGTTCGGCGGCGATCTCAATTTTCGGGGCCGCGGCAGCAGGCGCTTCCGCCTTGGGGGCATCGGCTTTGGGAACAGCGGACTTGGTGGGCGCCGCACCAGGCGCTTCGCCATCGGCCAGCAAGGTGGCGATGGGCGAATTGACCTTCACGCCTTCGGTGCCTTCGGCGACCAGGATCTGGCCGATCTTGCCCTCGTCCACGGCCTCGAATTCCATCGTGGCCTTGTCGGTTTCGATCTCGGCCAGGATGGTGCCGGACTTCACGACATCGCCTTCTTTCACCAGCCACTTGGCGAGTTTGCCCTCTTCCATGGTGGGCGAGAGCGCAGGCATCAGGATCTCGGTGCTCATCAGGCGTATATATCCGTATAGAGTTCGCTCAAGGTGGGTTCGGGGCTTTCGGTGGCGAATTCGGCGGCTGCCACCACCACCTTCTTCACCTCGGCGTCCATCTGCTTGAGGTCCTGTTCATTGACCACGCCGCGATCGATCAGCTTCTTGCCGTAATTCTCGATCGGGTCGCGCTTCTCGCGATACTCGGTCAGCTCTTCCTTGCTGCGATACTTGGCGGGATCGGACATGGAATGGCCGCGATAGCGGTAGGTGTTCATCGACAGGATGATGGGGCCCTTGCCCGCACGGCAATATTCCATCGCTTCTGCGCCGGCGGTTTGCACCGCTTCCACATCCATGCCGTCGACATTGATGCCGGGAATGCCGAAGGAAGAACCGCGCTTGGCAAAATCGGCCACCGCGCTGGAGCGCTTCACCGACGTGCCCATGGCATAGTGGTTGTTCTCGATCACATAGATGACCGGCAGCTTCCACAGCTCGGCCATGTTGAAGCTTTCATAGACCTGGCCCTGGTTGGCGGCGCCGTCGCCGAAATAGGTCAGGCTGACGGCTTGGCTGCCGCGATACTGGTTGGCGAAGGCCAGGCCGGTGCCGATCGGCACCTGGGCGCCGACAATGCCGTGGCCGCCATAGAATTTCTTCTCGCTCGAAAACATGTGCATCGAGCCGCCCTTGCCGCGCGACAGGCCGGTGGAGCGTCCGGTGAGTTCGGCCATCACCGCCTTGGGATCGAGCCCCTGCGCCAGCATGTGGCCGTGATCGCGATAGGAGGTGACTTGCTGGTCGCCCTGCTTGGCGGCGCCCATCAGGCCCACCACCACCGCTTCCTGGCCGATATAGAGATGGCAGAAGCCGCCGATCAGGCCCATGCCGTAAAGCTGCCCGGCGCGTTCTTCAAAACGGCGGATAAGCAGCATGTCGTGATAGAGTTTTTTCTGGGATTCAGAGTTGCTTTTGGCAGCTTCCGGCATGGGTTTTGGGGGCCCGTTTTTTTCGGTTTTGGTAAAGCTGAAACGGGTTGTGACAAGGCCCAAAGCGGTTGGCAAGAACATTGTTATTTTATTGCGCTGCACTGATTGACCCTGGCCGAACACTGTTCGGGCTTCGTGAAATGTTGTTGCTGGGAAGGGGTGGCGCCGCGACAGGACGTGACGAAGCCCCGCCCGGCTGGCGCACTTAACTGGCCAACTGCGTCATAGTGAAATATCCGCAGCAAGCTGTGGCTACCTCCCCCGGCGCGCGCGTCAGCGCGCTTGCATAGGGGGAGGTGGCTGTAGCTGACCGAGCGTGCGAGCCCAGATCGGGCGAGCACACGAAAGGCAGCGAAAGCCGGAGGGGGTCAATTCTTACGCGGGACGGCAACCTGATTGGGAGCCCCGTCCATCAGCTGGGTCCGTGCCAGCTCCTCGATCAGGTCGGGATCGGGATTCTCGGTCATCAGGGCGATGCGGTGCTCCAGCCGGGCGCGGTTGGCCTGAAGTTCGGCCAATTGCTCGCGCTGAATGCCCAATCTGGCCTGGGTGTCTTCCAGTTCCAGGATGCCGCGATTGCCCCAGATGGCGTAAGTGCCGAAATACCCCACCACCGCCAGGGTGACCGCGGGAACGATCAAAACGGTGATAAAGCGGGTGACGGAGCGCTTGATTCGCATACCCCAACGAATCACAGACTGATTCGGCTGGTCAAGAAAAAATGGGTAAAAGATTCAAGGAACTTAGACCGGGGCGGATTATTATCCGCTTCCTTGAGTCTCTCACGGTGAGCTTGTGCGGCCCCTGACGGCACTATCCTGGTTTGCGGCGGCCTTCCTGGCGGGGGCGGGATTGTTCCTGGCCACCCGCCCGGTGCCGGTGCTGCAGGCGCTGGTTGACGGCCTGCGGCCCAACCTGTTCGAACGCTGCCGCGATGCGGGCGCCTGCGCCCATCTGGAAATCGCGCCGCCGCCCGCCCCGAAGAAGCGCGAACTGCCGCCGTCGGATATGGATAGGGCTTAATTTCTCCCCCATCCGTCGCAGCTCAGGCCGGCTTCGCCGACACTTCGCTGCGACACCTTCCCCCGCTCGTCGCTCCGCTCGCGGGGGAAGGAAGCTGTCGGATGCTGTGGGTCGCCCGGCGCAATGCCGGGGGCGAGCTCAATAAAGAAACCGCGCTGGCGTGTAACGAGTCAACGGAACATCAAGGCAGATTACGCCTTT
>CBHTTW010000333.1:0-3566 GCA_966096025.1 uncultured Alphaproteobacteria bacterium
ACACCCAGGGCGGACAGCCAGAAATTGATCCAGGCCAGTTTGGGTTTCAGGCTGGCATGGGTCAGGGCATAGAAAGTGCCGTAGATCGCCATGGTCACCCAGCCCAAAAGATTGAGATGGGCATGGGCCGGCATCAACGTGAAGTCTTCGGATGCACCCATGTGCGCACCCATGCACATGCCGATGAAAAGACAGATGACTCCCAACGCAAAAAAAGCGGCAGATACGCGCGGCATGAAAATCTCCCCTCAGCCAAAAATCTTTTTGAAACTCTGCTTCAGCGCCACATCCACGTCCGCCATGGACACGGCGATCCCCAGATCGGCCAGACTCGTAACGCCATGGGCGGTCACGCCGCAAGGGACGATGCCGGTGAAATGGGTCAGGTCCGGCTCCACATTCAGCGCCACGCCATGCAGGGTGACCCAGCGTTTAATGCGGACCCCCAAGGCGGCGATCTTGTCCTCGCGCAAGCCCCGCTGCACCCAAATGCCGACCCGGCCCTCGCGTCTTTCGCCTTTGACGTTGAATTGCGCCAATGTCTCGATCAGCCATTGCTCCAAATCGCGGACATAGGCGCGCACATCCGGCTTGCGGGTCTTGAGGTCCAGCATGGCATAGCCGATGCGCTGGCCCGGTCCGTGATAGGTGAACTGGCCGCCCCGGCCGGTGCGGTAGACCGGAAAGCGCGCTTCCAAAAGATCGCTGTCCTTGGCGCTGGTGCCGGCGGTGTAGATCGGGGGATGTTCCAACAGCCAGATCTGCTCGCCGGCGACGCCCTCGGCGATGGCGGCGGCGCGGGCCTCCATCTGGGCCAAGGCGTCGGGATAGGGGATGGGATGGTCGCTGATCTTCCATTCCACCGCCCGCTTTTCCCGGTTTGCCGCGGTCAGGGATGTGGTGGGAGCGTCCAAATTAAGCTTTCCGAAACCATGTTGCGGCACCCTTGGCGTTCCGCAAATGTAAGGCGCATTCCATGGCTTCCAATGTCGATAATGTCAAAGTCGAGATCTCGGTGGTGCTCGGCCGTTCGGTGATCCCGATGCATCAGCTGCTGCGCATGGGCCGCGGCGCCGTGATCGAGCTGGACAGCCATCAGGACGATCCCGTGACCATCCTGGCCAATGACAAGCCCGTGGCCCGGGGCGAGATCCAGATTCAGGGGGAAAAGATCGCCGTTTCGGTGGTCGACCTGCTGAAGGGATATGATAATACATAATTTTACTGTATTATAATATATTCTCCACCTAATTCTTGCATTTTAGACCCTGCAGGCCTACCTCTCATGGCCTGAGAGGGTCCAATGCTTCCCCTTGTCCTGAACCCCGTCAATCTGAGAACCGGCCTGGCAGGCCGGGGGGCGGAGCGCGACCGCAGGGCAGCCTTGCTGGCCGAAGCGGGTGTCGAAGCCAGGCTTTTGCCGGAAGCCGTCAGTGACGCGCATTTGGCGCCTTTGCAGATTCTGTTCGTCGCCGGACTGCCCGAAAGCGAGGCCCGCGAGCTTGCCACCCGCGCTCGGTCGCTGGGCGTGCTGGTCAATGTCGAGGACGTGCTGCCGCTGTGCGATTTCCATGTTCCCGCCGTGGTGCGCCGTGGCGATCTGCTGCTGACCGCCTCGACCGGCGGGCAGGTGCCCGGTCTGGCGCGCGCCTTGCGCGAAAGCCTGGCCGATCAATTCGGTCCGGAATGGACCGAGCGGCTCAAGGAACTGGGCCTGGCCCGCGCCAAATGGCGTTCCCAAGGCCTGTCGCCCCGTGAAGTTTCCCACAATGTGCGTGAGTTGATCGCGCGGATGGGTTGGTTATGAGCCCCACTTCCACCGGCAACGTGACTGTCATCGACACCAAGCGCGGCATCGCTCCGCGTCCCGGCGCGCCCGATGCCGCCGTGGCGGCGCATCTCAAGGAATTGCAGGATAGAGCCCAGGGCCGCGACGCGCACGGCATCCTGGAAATGGCGCTGAAAAGTGAATTTGCCGGCAAGACGGCGGTGGTTTCGTCTTTCGGCGCGGAATCGGCTGTGCTGCTGAAGCTGGTGGCCGATATCGATCCCAACACCCCGATCCTGTTTCTCAACACCGGTAAATTGTTCGGCGAAACCTTGCGTTATCGCGACCGGCTGCAGGATGTGCTGGGTCTGGGCGATGTGCGCTCGCTGGCGCCCAGCCTGGAGGCGCGCCAGAAGAATGACCCGGACGGCACTCTGTGGTCGCGCGATACCGATTCCTGCTGCGATTTCCGCAAGACCGTTCCGCTGAAGCTGGCACTCGCGCCGTTCAAGGCGCAGGTAACGGGACGCAAGCGGTTCCAGACCCGCGAGCGCGCCGACATGCTGCCGGTGGAATATTCCGACGGCCGCTATCGCTTCAATCCGCTATGGCAATGGGATTTGCAGCAGCTGGAGGCTTTTGCCGAACGCAACAATCTGCCCGCCCATCCGCTGGTGGAAGACGGCTATCCTTCGATCGGCTGCATGCCCTGCACCAGGCGCGTGCAGGCGGGCGAGGATTATCGCGCCGGCCGCTGGTCCGGATTGGACAAAGACGAGTGCGGTATCCATCTGACGGACGGCGGCGGCATCTAGGCCTTCAGGCTTTCCCAGATTTCAAACAGGATCGGCGCGGTCGAGAGCAGCAGCGCCAGCGCCATCGCGGCGTTGAACAGGCGCAAGGCGGCGGGGCTGCGCAGCCACTGCCGGATTGCGGCGCCGAAAGCCGCCCAGGTAAAGGTGGAAAACACGCTCACCACCAGGGTCATCAGGGTGACGATCGTCACCTGAAGGTAAAGCTGGCTGCCCTGTCCGGCGGTATAAGCGGAGATGGCGCCCACCGCCATCAGCCAGGCCTTGGGATTGACCCATTGAAAGGCGGCGGCCTGCAGGAACGACATCGGCTTGCCCCGTTCCGCATCGCCACCGGCGGTGGTGGAGCGGGCGATCTGAAATGCCAGCCAGAACAGATAGGCGCAACTCACTATCTTCATGCCCAGTTGCAACGGCGCGGACGCCACCAGCACCGAGGCCAGCCCGATCCCGACCAGAAACAGCATCACAGGAAAACCCAAAGTGACCCCGGCCATGTGGGGCAGGGTGCGCCGGATTCCAAAGCGGGAGCCGGAGGATGCCAACATCACATTGTTGGGCCCCGGGGTCAGGCTCATGGCCAGGGTGAAGATCAGGGCGGCGGTGAAGGTTTCCAGCGACATGGGACGGCGACGCTAGGCCAAGCCGGCCGGCCTGTGCTCCCACGGGGATGCATGATGGCTATCCGGGCAGGGGTTTTCGGGCGAAAAACCGCTTCTTCGGGGGTGATTGCGGATGACTTGCCCTGACCCGGCGCGCTTGCTAAACCCCCCGTCCTACCGGGATTTTTTCCCAGGACTGTGCGGTCATGGCGGAACGGTAGACGCGCTAGCTTGAGGTGCTAGTGGGGCAACCCGTGGAAGTTCGAGTCTTCTTGACCGCACCATTCGTTGGGCCCCCCGCCCGGGTCGGACGAAATGCAACGGCCCCACGGCCGCGCGATCGCCCCCGGAGCGCGCGGGCGGGCAACGGCACCCCGGCCGCCC
>CBHTTW010000334.1:0-3544 GCA_966096025.1 uncultured Alphaproteobacteria bacterium
CCTGGCCAGGGTCGCCGGCCTGGACCCCACAACTTTTAACAAGAGCAAGCGCGGCACCGCCAATGGAAAGCTGCGTTGGCCCTCGACCGAAAGCCTGGCCAAGATCCTGTCGGCCACCGGGGAAAGCCTGGATGAGTTCGTTGCCACGGTGGGCCAAGTGCCCAATGTGCGGGCGCGTATGGTGCCCCTGATCGGCCTGGCGCAGGCGGGCGCCTCCGGCTATTTCGACGATGCGGGTTTTCCCGCCGGATCGGGCTGGGAGAATATCGCTT
Organism: uncultured Alphaproteobacteria bacterium; assembly: GCA_966096025.1. Lineage (GTDB taxonomy): Bacteria > Pseudomonadota > Alphaproteobacteria > Micropepsales > Micropepsaceae > Rhizomicrobium. The sequence continues at coordinate 273 of CBHTTW010000334.1, forward strand.
TCCCCGAAATCGCCGACGCCCATTGCTATGCCCTGGAGATCACCGGCGATTCCATGCTGCCGGTCTATCGCGATGGCGACCGCATTCTGGTCTCGCCCTCGGGCTCCTTGCGGCGCGGCGACCGGGTGGTGGTCAAGACCCATGCCGGAGAAGTGATGGCGAAGCTGCTGGGCCGGATGACGGCGCAAAGCATCGAATTGAAAAGCTTCAATCCGGTGTTCGAGGATCGCGGCTTCGCCTTGAACGAAGTCGCCTTCGTGCACCGGATCATCTGGGCGAGTCAGTAGACAAGGAAAATTCATGGCAGCGGCGCAAGAGTTCGAGGCCGACGAGACAGGAAAGTCATTCCTGAAATCGTTCAAGGCCATTGCCAAGCACATGCCAAAATGAGGGGCGCGCTTGATTTTTTAAAGCTCTGTATTTTCTATATCCTTGCGCCTCCTGTTTTGTTGGTGCTTGTACCAGTTGGTATTTTGTTGGTCCTGTATCAGAAGCTATTCGGGACCGAGACGAACACGACGCCGGACGAGATTGTGCAGTTGTTGCGCAGATTATCGACCGACCCAAATGACCAGGAAGCTTGGGAAGTCCTGGACTATGAGCCAATCAAAGAACCTAGGCTTGCGGCCATCCGCAAAGAGGCCCAGTCAATTCCTCACCCTGTGGACGAGACCGGGCGTGAGCGGCTGACGGAACTTTTGGCCCGGGCTGAGGCGCTAGCCTTGGTACGGGAAGTATAATTTTGGGGAAACGATCCTACTCGTACGTGTAAGCCACACTGGTCTTCCAGCCTTGCTTGGACAGGTCCAGCAATGCCTTTTCCAGCGAGGCTCGGTTGCTGAAACTGCAACTGCCGTAATTGTCGGCTTTCACCCCCGGCAGCTTTGCCACCGCGCCCGCCTTATCGCAGTCCGGATTGAACACCTCCGCGCCGGTCTTGGTGACGCGCAGCAACCCGTAATCGCGTTCCGATTTCGCCGTCATGGGATGACAGGTCTGGCCCGGTTTGCAGGCATCGTCCGACACCGCCTCGAACACGTAAACATTGGCGGGCAGTCCCGGCAGGGCGATGAAGCGCAGCACCGTCGCATCGCCCAGATCGGCCTTGTCGGTGGCGCTCAGGCGATAGCTGCCGTCCTTCCCAACCGTCAGCATGGAATGGCTGACGTCGGCGGGTTTTTCGGAGTTGGATGCGACCAGCTTTCCGGCGCGGAAAGGCTGCACCGGCTTGGCATCGCCGAACAAGGAGCCGGTGGATTGCCAGCAACCCGCCAGCAGCAAGCAGGACAACAGAATGAAGGGCTTCTGCAAAGCGAGCCTCCTAAAGCGCCGACACATTCTCATGCTTCGACAGGCTCAGCATGAGGATTGAGCTTACTCCTCACCCTGAGCTTGTCGAAGGGTGAGGACAAAATTCAAGACTGCCCCAGCCACTCTAGTCCGGAAATCCTTGATACTTGCGAACCCGCAAATCGAACGTCTCACGCTGATTGAGCAGACCCAGCAATTCCTGAGCCCTGCCCTGAATGCGTTTTTCATAAGCCGTGGCCGGAACCGCCGCCACCGCAGCCTTCAATTCGCTCTCAATCCGCGCATGATACTTGTCGAACTTAAAGCCCGCCAGCGAAAGCCCGATCTGGTAGCGCACCGCGACATTGCCCGGCGCGAGCGCCACCGCACGGTCGAACAGCGACAGAGCGGTGGATTCGCGCGCGCCATAGAACAGGCTCGCCAGGGCGGCGCCGCCGCCGCGCACCACTTCGATATGCCAGCCGCCCAAAGCCGAGACGGCAAAAGGATTCTTGGGATCGTCCGCCACCGCCATGTCCAGCGCCGCCCTTGATTGGGCCGGGGCATTCTTGATCCGCGCCTTTACCGCACCGGTGATGCGCGCCTGATAGCCCAGCGACACCGCCAGCCAGACTTGGCCGAAGGCGTGATGCGGATCGGCGGCGACCGCCTGGCGCGACAGGCCTTCCGCCCGTTCCAGACAGGGCAGGCAAGGCGCGTCGCGCAGCACTTCGTCGGCCAGCACGGCACGGGCGGCGGTGGCCAGCCCCGGCGCGGTGCGCGAGGCTTCGCCCAGCCGCGCCGCCTGCTCATAATCGCCGCGCGCATAGACGGCGAAGATTTCTTCGCTGGTCGCAGCCAAGGCAGGCGTGGCCGCGAGCAAAAACAGCGCGGCCAGCGCCGCTTTCACTTGAGGAATTCGCCGTTCAAGGCGCTGCGGATCATGGCCGCGGTCTGGGCGCAGCCGAACAAGGCCGCAAAGGAGCCGAAGCGCGGTCCCTGGCTTTGGCCCAGCAGCACTTCGTACAGCGCGGCGAACCAGGCGCGCAGCGGTTCGAAATTGTGCGTCTTGCCCACTTCGTACACCACATCCTGCACGATCTTGCCGTCGCGTTCGTCGCCCAATCTTTCCAACCGCTCGGCCAGATCGGCCAGCGCTGCGCGCTCCTGATCGTTCGGCGCGCGATAGACTTTGCTGGGCTTCACGAAATCCTCGTAATAGCGCAGCGCGAAGTCGGCCAGTCTGTCCAGGCCGGGATTTGTCTCAGGCGAAACCGGTTCCGGCGAATAAGCGCGGATGAAGCCCCACAGCACATCGCGATTGTGCGCATTGGAAGCCGAGACCAGATTCAGCAACAGCGCGAAGCTGACCGGGTAGCGTTCCTCCGGCACCTTGCCGGCATGAATGTGCCAGACCGGATTTTCCAGCCGCTGTTCGTCGGTGGTTTCCGGCGCATGATAGGATTCCAGGAAGGCGATATATTCATCCACCGCCTTGGGGATCACATCGAAATAGAGCTTCTTGGCGGTGCGCGGCTTCTGGAACATGAACAGCGCCAGGCTTTCCTGCGAGCCATAGGCCAGCCAGTCGTCCAGGCTGATGCCGTTGCCCTTGGATTTGGAAATCTTCTGGCCCTGATCATCCAGGAACATTTCGTACATATATTGTTCGGGCGGATTGCCGCCGGCAATCTTGCAGATGGCGCTGTAAAGCGGCGCCTGGGAAAGATGATCCTTGCCGTACATCTCGTAATCGACACCCAGCGCCGCCCAGCGCATGCCCATGTCGGGCTTCCATTGCAGCTTGCAATGCCCGCCGGTCACCGGCACCGTTTCATGGCTGCCGTCTTCCTCGACATAGGTGATGGTGCCCTTTGCGACATCGCGCTCCACCACCTTGGCCAGCAGCACCTTGCCGCTTTTGGGGCTGACGGGAAGGAAAGGCGAATAGGTTTGCTGCCGCTCCTCGCCGAGCGTGGGCA
>CBHTTW010000335.1:0-3536 GCA_966096025.1 uncultured Alphaproteobacteria bacterium
CATTGGCGGTGGTGCCGCCATTGGAGATCAGCACAATAAACCCCGGCAGATTCTGGTTTTCGCTGCCCAGGCCATAAGTCACCCACGACCCCAACGAGGCATGGCCGGTGCGCGCATCGCCGGTATGGACCAGCAATTGCGCCGGGGCGTGATTGAACTGATCGGTCTTCATCGACTTGATCACACACAGGTCATCAATGGCGTGTTCCAGATGCGGCAGGCGGTCGGAAATCCAGGTGCCGCTCTTGCCTGCGCGATGGAAGGGGAACATCGGCCCCAGCAATTTGGGAATGCCCTGAATGAAGGCCAGGCGCTTTCCCTTGATGAAGGATTCCGGACAATCATGGCCATGAAACCGCGCCAGGGTCGGTTTGTAGTCGAACAGTTCCAGCTGGCTGGGCGCGCCACCCATATGCAAATAGATCACCCGCTTGATCTTGGCCGGAAATTGCGGCGGCAGCACCGAAAGCGGGGTGGCGGGATTGCGGGCGAAATCCAGCGGCGCGTTGCCGCCCGCCGCCGGCGCGGCCATCGCCGAATTCAGGAAAAAAGCGCCCAGACCGCCGGTGCCCCAGCCCAGAAAATGCCGCCTGGTCTGGGCCTGGATCTGCGCCAGATCGAGCTGATGAATATTCTTCATGTCCGCCACCGGTTTCATCGCGTCAGCGCCGCGTCCAGATTGAGCAAGGCGCTGGCCACTGCCGTCGGTCCCGCCGATTGATAAAGCTTGCGCAGCGGCGCTGTTTCCGCCGCCGAAAGATTGCGTGACAGAACCTGGCGCGCGGCATAGTCCAGCCTGCTGTCCATCATATCCCGGCCGGGCACTTGCGGCGCCTTGGCCATGCGGGCCGCCAGGGCTTCCGCCGCCTGCTGATAGACCGGATCGTTCAAGGTCACCAGCGCCTGCAGCGGCGTGTTGGTGGGGATGCGGCGCGGCGTGCTGAGCTGGCGGTCCGCCGCGTCGAACGTGACGAAGCTGGGATAGATCGCAGTGCGCTTTATGAAAGTATAGACCGAGCGGCGATAGCGCTCGGGCCCGGTGACATTCTTCCAGCGCTCGGGATTGTTGGCCTCGACATTCCAAACGCCGTCGGGCTGCTCCGGCATCACCGGCGGTCCGCCCATCTTTTCATTGAGCAACCCGCCGGCCTGCAACGCCTGGTCGCGCACCATTTCGGCGCTCAGGCGCTGCTGCGGCCCATGGGCGAGCAGCCGGTTGCGGGGGTCTTTTTCCGTCAGGGCCGCCGTCGCGCGTCCGGTCTGGCGATAGGTGGCGCTGGTCACGATTTCGCGTATCAGCGCCTTCATGTTCCAGTGCAGGTCGTTCTGGAAATGCAGCGCCAGCCAATCCAGCAATTCCGGATGAGACGGCAATTCCCCGGCGCTGCCGAAATCCTCCAAAGTCTCGACCAGGCCGGTGCCGAACAACTGCTCCCAGGCGCGATTCACCGTCACCCGCGCGGTCAGCGGTTGATCGGAGGCAAAGAACCAGCGCGCCAAGGTCAGGCGGTTGCGCGGCGCGTTGGCCGGGAGTTTGGGAAACAGCGATGGCGTGTCCGCGCCCAGATCGGGTCCGATCTTGGTCAGGAAACTGCCGCGCTCGAATTCCAAAGTCGGCCGGCGGTCATAAGAGGCCTGCTCCACCATCACCGGCAGGTCCACGCCGGGAATCTCCTTCAGCCGCCGCTCAATCTGCTCCAGCCTGGCATATTGCTGCTCAATCTGCGGCGAGGCAGCCAACGCTGTCCAACGCGGATCGCTGCTGGCCGAAACGCGCAGCCGCGGCACGGACGAGGAGGCGGCATTGATCAACTCGCTATGGGTCAGTTGCAGCTTCAGGCTGGCGCCCGGCTCCAGCTTCAATGCTGCCTCGGGCACTGCCACCACCCATTTGGTGCGCGACAGAATGGGATCGGCCTGGAAACCGCTGGTTTCGGCCAGCCGCGGCATCACCGGTCCCGGCTTGGCCGCATTGCGCAACATGCGGCGGATATTGCCTTCCACATCGATCATGGAATCCGGCGCCAGCAGGCGGAAGGCGATCTTCTCGGATTTGCCATCCTGCACCAGCCAGGCGTCGATGCGATTGGCGACAAAGCCTTTTTCGGGCGAGTGCCGCGCCTTGACCGGATCGGCGGGCGGCACTTCCAACCGTATCGCCGCCAGCCCTGGCATATCGGCCGCCACCGTGACTTCGAACACCGAATTCATCGGCACGGTGCCGGTCTGTTCGGCCAAGCCGTCCTTGAGGCGGAACGCCGCCCGCACCGTCTGGGTCTTGGCTTTTGCCAAATCCGCCCGCAATTGGCGCTGGCGTTTCTCGTTCTGGTTTTCCGGCAGCGCCAGCACACGCTCAAGCGCCAGCACCGCGTTTGCCGTCACACTCTTGATGGGCAGGGCTTTCCAGGAAGCGCGACTCTCTGCCTGGCGGCTGGCATCGACGATCCGGTTGCGCAAGCTTTCGGCCTCGCGCTGCAGCCGGTCGGCCTCGCCATACAGCGCTTTGTCGGTGGGCACCTGCATCACCGGCCAATCGTCGGTCAGCGAGCGGTCGAAGGCGATATCGGCATCCCGCGCCGTGTTGAAGAAAGCCAGCGACTTGTAATAGTCGGCATGACGGATGGGATCGTAAGGATGGGAATGGCACTGCACGCAGTTCATGCTGACGCCATTCAGCACCGACCAGGTGGTGGAAACCCGGTCCATCACCGCCAGCAGCCGGAATTCCTCATTGTCGGTGCCGCCTTCGTCATTGGCGGGAGTCTGGCGGTGGAAGGCTGAAGCGATCCGGTCCTCGAAACTGGCATTGGGCAACAGATCGCCCGCCAATTGCTTGATCACGAACTGGTCGTAGGGAAGGTTCTTGTTCAGCGCTTCGATCACCCAGTCGCGATAGGGCCAGACCGGCCGGCTATGGTCCTTCTCAAAACCCTTGGTGTCGCCGTAACGGGCAAGGTCCAGCCATAGCGAGGCCCAACGCTCGCCGTAACGCGATGAGGCCAGCAGCCGGTCCACCTGCTTCTCATAAGCGTCCTTGGATTGGTCGGCGAGGAAGGCCGCCTGCTCTTCCGGCGTGGGCGGCAAGCCGGTCAGGTCCAGCGATACCCGGCGCAGCAATTCGGCCTTGCCGGCTTCCGGCGAGGGCGCCAGCTTTTCCCTGTCGAGCCGGGCCAGGATGAACCGGTCCAGCGGCTGGCGCGCCCATCCCTCGTGCACCTTGGGCAAGGCCTGCGGCTTGGGCGGAACAAAGGCCCAATAATTCTCCCACTGCGCCCCTTCCTTGATCCATTGGCGCAGCAAGGCGACCTGTGCCTGGGGCAGCGGCGCACCATGCAGCGGCATGCGGAATTCCGGATCGCTGGAGGTGATCCGGGCCATCAGCTCAGAGGCGCGGGGATTGCCCGGCACGATGGTGGGACGCCCCGATTTGCCCTTGCCCAGCGCCTGATCGCGGTAGGAGAAGGAGACATTGCTGGCCTGTTTCACGCCGCCATGACAGGACATGCACTGGCTGTTGAAGATCGGCCTGATGTCGC
>CBHTTW010000336.1:0-3523 GCA_966096025.1 uncultured Alphaproteobacteria bacterium
CGCGGTCGCCCGACACCGGCGGCAGGGACGGATCGAAATTCTCCAGAATGGTGACGCCGCGCGCGAAACCGGACTCCGCCACCTTGCGCACCCGGTCGAGCACTTCATGGATGTTCACGGCATTGCGGGGGAAGCTGCGGGTGTCGCCAAAGCTTTCCATCCGGTCGATCAGGCCGCGAATGCGGTCGGCTTCGGCGATGATCAGCTGAGTCATCTCGCGCTCTTCCGGCGCCAGTCCTTCTTCCAGCAGCTGGGCGGCGCCGCGGATGCCGGCCAGCGGATTCTTGATCTCATGCGCCAGCACCGCCGCCATGCCGTGCATGGAGCGCACCGCGCCGCGCGCCATCAATTGGCGGTCCATGCGCTGCGCCAGGCTGCGTTCCTGGAAGGTCAGCAGCATGGCGCCTTCCGGCTCCGACACCGGTGTTACCGTTACATCGGCGACCCGTTCGCCATGCTTGGGGGTCGACAGATCGATATCGCGTTCGGCGGCGGAGGCGTTACGCTCGGCCGCCTGGGCGACCAGCTGAAACAGGGGGGAATGGGCGGCAATCAGGTCGGACAGGGTCTGCTTGCGCAGCATCGGCAGGCCGGTATCGAAGAACTGCTCGGCGGCGGGGTTGGCGTAAATCACCTCAGTCTTGCTGCCCAGCAGCATGACGGGCATCGGCAGGGCGTTGGCGATGGTGCCGGCTCCAGACTCTGCCTGGGCAGCGTTTTTCAAAGTTTGCAGGACACCGGCCAACGAAGTTGCCTATTGTTTGAGCACGAACCTTACAAGGTCATATTATAGGCATTATACTGCAAAGCAACAAAATATCGCGGACCGGGCTCGTTAATGTTAGGCAGTCCACCGCTTTGTCGTGAGGAGTTCATGTCGCGGATCGCCGTCCTGATCGTCGCTGCCGGAAAAGGCGAACGCGCCGGGCTAGGCCTGCCAAAACAGTATGAACGGCTGGCGGGGAAACCGATGCTGCGCCGGACGGTGGAAGCCTTCCGCGCCTATGATTCCGCCTGCCGGATTCAAGTGGTGATCGGACCCGGTCAACAGGAACTTGCCGCCCAGGCATTGGAAGGACTGAACCTGCCCTCGCCCGTCCTGGGCGGCGCCACGCGGCAAGAATCCGTGCGGCTGGGCTTGGAAGCCCTGGCACAGGATGCGCCCGATCATGTCCTGATCCATGACGCGGCGCGGCCGCTGATTTCGGCTTCGGTTATCGGCGCGGTGGTCGCGGCGCTGCAAGCGGGCGCGGACGGTGCTTTGCCGATGGTGGCGGCCAGCGACACCTTGCGCCGCAAGGATGGCGACGGGCGCTGGAGCCTGGTCTCGCGGGAAAATCTCTACCGCGCCCAGACGCCGCAAGGCTTTGTCTATGCCAAGATCGCCGCCGCCCATCGGACACATGCGCAGGAAGACGTAACCGACGATGTTGCCCTGGCGGAACTCGCCGGCATGAAGGTAGAAATGGTCGAAGGCGAGGAAAAGAACATCAAAGTGACGCGCAAGGAGGATTTCGCCCTGGCGGAAAAGTTACTGGCCTCAGATAAATCTATTGGCGATGTGCGCACCGCCACCGGTTATGACGTCCACAAGTTCAAGGACGGCGATCACATCTGGCTGTGCGGCTTGAAAATTCCGCACACGCACGGCTTGGAAGGCCATAGCGATGCCGATGTCGGCCTGCACGCCATCACCGACGCGCTGCTGGGATGTATCGGCGAAGGCGATATCGGCCAGCATTTCCCGCCCACCGACGAACGCTGGCGCGGCGCGGCGTCATGGAAATTCCTCGACCATGCCGCCTCCCTGGTCGCGGCCAAGGGCGGTGTGATCAATCATGTCGATCTCACCATCATCTGCGAGCGGCCCAAGGTCGGCCCGCATCGCGAAGCCATGCGCGCCAAAATCGCCGAGATTTTGAAGATCGACACGGCGCGGGTCAGTGTGAAAGCTACCACCACCGAAGGGCTGGGCTTTACCGGCCGCCGCGAAGGCATCGCCGCCCAGGCGATCGCCACCGTGAAGCTGTGAGATTTTCCACCGTCATCGCTTCGGTTTTCGGCATCGGTTATTTCCCCTTTGCCTCCGGCACCGTTGCCAGCCTGGCGGCCATGCCGCTTGCCGCGCTTATTCTTCTGCATGGCGGCGGCATGGTGTTGGCGGCTGCCAGCCTGGTCGCATTTGCCGTCGGTGTGTGGGCTTGCGGCGATCATGTCCGTGCCACAGGCCGTGAGGATCCTTCCGAATGCGTGATCGATGAAGTGGCGGGGCAATGGCTGGCTTGCGCTTTCGCGTCCGTTTCTTTGCCCTCCCTGGCGCTGGCTTTTTTCCTGTTCCGCCTGTTGGATATCTGGAAGCCCTGGCCGGTGGGCTGGGCCGACCGCGAACTTCCCGGCGGCTTGGGGGTCATGGCTGACGACATGATCGCGGGTCTGATGGCGGGCGTCCTGGTCGCCGCCGCCGGTTATTTGGTGCCGCTATGATATTTCCGCCTGATCTTCTCCAGCGCGCGCAACAGCTGCTGGATTCGTCGCGCGCCCAGGGCTTGCGGATCGCCACCGCGGAAAGCTGCACCGGCGGTTTGATCGCCGCTTTGCTGACCGAGATACCGGGCTCCTCCGATGTCTTCGGGCGCGGCTTTGTCACTTATTCCAATCAGGCCAAACAGGACATGCTGGGTGTGCCGGCAGCGACCCTGCGCCAGCATGGCGCGGTGTCGGAAGCTGTGGCGCGCCTGATGGCGGAAGGCGCGGTGCGCAATTCAACCGCGCAATTGTCGGTCGCCGTTACCGGGATCGCCGGTCCAGGCGGGGGCAGCGAGGAAAAACCGGTCGGCCTGGTTCATATCGCCGTTGCGCGCGCGGGTGAACCCACCATTCATCGCGAATGCCGCTTTGGCGACATAGGACGCGGTGAAATACGGCTCAAGTCTGTCGAAGCGGCACTGGAGATGATGGAACAACTTGTTCAATAAGCCTGTCATTCCCGCGTAAGCGGGAATCCAACTTTTACGCCGTCCAACCAAGTTGGACGTCCGCGTTCGCGGGCATGACAATAAAATTCAATGTGACGCCGCCAATTGGTCGTGCGCGACTTTCTGCAACGCAGTCGTCTGCGCTTTTGAGAACCCCATATCCTCCGCCACCGTCTCTGTCTCGCCCAACGACAGCGGGTCCTTGCCGGTTATCTGGCCAAACACCATCAGCGCTTCCAGATAATAGCCGAAGGCGCTGGCGTGATAGCTGTCATGGGTCCAGAGATTGACCTTGCCGGGCGCGATGCCGTCATAGGGATTGTTGTCGGCCACACCGTTGGCAAAAGCCCGGTTCCAGGCCAGGCCCACCGGCACCACCCCTGTGGCGCGCGCATTCTTGGCCGCCATGTCATAGGCGGCGGCGATGTCGAGCCCCATCTGCTGGATCGGTTTGCCGCGCCAGGGCTTGCCTTCGGGATAGGTCTGGTCGGCGCGGCTCCAGGTGGCGCTCAGCCAGACCTCGGCGCGCGCATTCCTGGCGCGGAACA
>CBHTTW010000337.1:0-3497 GCA_966096025.1 uncultured Alphaproteobacteria bacterium
CCATGATCGATCTCAAGGTCCGGGCCACCGGCGACCTGCATGTCGACTATCACCATACCACCGAGGACACCGCCATCGTGATCGGCCAGGCGGTGAAGCAGGCCTTGGGCGATTTTTCCGGCATCACCCGTTTCGGCTCCGCCCTGATCCCCATGGACGAGGCCCTGACCCGGGTGGCGATCGACATTTCCAACCGGCCGTACCTGATTTGGCATGTGAAGATTCCCAAGCCCAAGCTGGGCGAGATGGACACCGAACTGTTCAAGGAATGGTTCCAGGCCTTTGCCCAGAATGCCGGGGTGTGTCTGCATATCGAAAATCTCTATGCCGATAACAGCCATCACATTGTCGAGACCTGCTTCAAGGGGCTGGCGCGGTCGCTTCGCCAAGCCATCGCGCCCGATGAGCGCCTGGACGGCGCCTCGCCTTCCTCCAAAGGCAGCCTGTAACTGCGAGCCGCGCGGTTAGCCGCTATACTGACGGCATGAGCGTCTTGTTTCCGGTTCCCGAAAGTGAGCGCCGCGCGGCATTGCAAGCCGCCGAATTGCGCGCCCAGGCGCTTTTTGCCGCCATAGAGAGCGGCGGATTGCTGCGCCCCGGGCGCAGCGAAAGCGATGTTGAAGACGATATTCGCGAACTGGCGGCCGCCGCGTTCGGCGTGGAAAAACATTGGCATCGCCGCATCGTGCGCAGCGGTCCCAACAGCGTCACCACGGCAGGCGATCATCCGCCTGACCGCACGATCGGGCCGGACGACATTGTCTATCTCGATCTGGGACCGGTGTTCGGCGGATGGGAAGCCGATATCGGCAAGAGCTATGCCCTGGGAAACGATCCGAGAAAGAAGGCCATGGTGGCGGAACTGCCGCGCCAATTCGAGGCGTTGCAACGGCATTTCCAGGCCTTTCCCGATATCACCGGCGCAGACTTATACGCATTCGCTGTCCAATCGGCGCAAGACGCGGGCTGGAAATTCGGCGGCAAGATCGCCGGCCACATCATCAGCGAATTCGCCCATGCCCAGATCCCCGGGGTTAAGGATTTGACTCGCATATCGCCGCTGAACACCGCGCCCATGTCGCAGCCCGACGGCAATGGCAGGCAGCGATTCTGGATCGGTGAAATCCATCTGGTGGAACAGGATGAAAGCTTCGGCGGTTTTTATGAGAGGTTGCTGTGATTTCGTCGTCCACCGCCATGGATGTCGCGCGCGGTGTGAGCCGCCTTCTGCTCGCGGAAGGCTATTCGCCGATCCTGGAATTCACCTTGCCCAATGGACGCAGGCTGGATGTCGCCGCCATCGGACCGGGCGGGGAAATGCTGGGGGTCGAGATCAAGGTGGCGCTGGCGGATCTGCGCGGCGACAGCAAATGGCCCGAATATCTGGACTATTGTGATCTGTTCTATTTCGCCATCCCGCCGGATTTTCCCGACGAGCATGTGCCGCAGCAAACCGGTTTGATCGTGGCCGACCGCTATGGCGGTTCCATCGTCAAGGAAGCGCAAGCACAAAGCCTGCACGCCAGCCGCCGCAAGGCGGTCACCATCAGTTTCGCGCGCTGCGCGGCGGAACGGCTGTCGCGCCATCTGGAAGTCCAGGCCTTGGCGCAAAACCCCAATCTGGTGCTGCCCGATGCCGCTGACCAAAGCTGAAGCCCGCAAGGTCATGCTAGCCATTCCGGGCACCGATGAGCGGCTCTGGTTCAACCAGCCCTCGATCTTTCTGCACGACCGCTTCCTGGCCAAGACCCATCACAAGGAAGATGCCGTAACCTTGCAGGTCGGCTCGATGGAAATGCGCGACATGATGCTGGAAGCCGAGCCCGAGCTTTTCTACATCACCGATCACTATCGGAAATTCCCTTTCCTGCTGGTGCGACTCTCGGCGTTGACCAGGACTGTGCTGAAGCAGATGCTGGTGGGCCGCGCCACGCAATTGGCGGCCATGCCGCCCATCAAGCGCCGGTCCAAAAAACCCGCCAAGAAGAACCCGGCCAAAAAATCCGCGGCGGTATCCGCGAACAAGGTTAAACGCTGAGGCGCTGGCGGGGGGCTTGCAATACCCCCCGGCATGGATGCGCTAAAACAGCGGCTGAACAGTGATTTTGTGCCGGAATGGGCCGCCATCGGCCTGCTCGCGCTGCTGGTGGGGCTGTGGGCGTCCCACATTCAAATGCAGCTCACCCATGGCCAAAACATCCTGCTGCCGGTTGCGCTCTTGTTCGGCGCAACCCTTGTGCTGCGCGCTATTTCCTTTCGCCGCGGCGGATTGATCATGGAGTATTTCGCGCTCTCCATTGCCGTCTCAACCTCTATTTGCGCCCTGTCTTATCTGAGCCTGGCTTCATCGCAGTCCTTGATGGACGGACAGCTGATGGCAATGGATCGCGCTTTGGGGTTTGATTGGCTGGCCGGTTACAATTTCGTTCAATCTCATCCCGCACTGTCGGCGGTGCTGGGCCTTGCCTATGACAGCCTGATCTATCAAGGCCTGTATTTCGGCCTGCTGCTGGGCTTGATGAACGACAGGTGGCGGCTGAAACAAATGTTCCGGCTGGTGCTGGTCAGCGGGAGCCTGGCCTGTCTGGGCGCGTTGCTGTTTCCCGCGCTGGGCCCCTCCAAATTTTTCGGTATTCAAACCGACACCGGATTTGTGCCGGTGATGGAGCAGCTGCTTTCCGGGCGCGACATGTCTTTTTCGCTTTCGGGCATGACCGGGGTGATCAGCTTTCCCTCATTCCATACCAGCATGGCGCTGGCTTTCATCTGGGCCTTCCGCAAAACGGGCGCCATCGGCTGGGCCGTCACCGGGCTCAATCTGGTGATGCTGTGCGCGGTGCCGTGGTTCGGCGGCCATTATCTGATCGATATGTTTGCCGGCGCTGCCAACATGGGTTTGTCGCTGGCCATGGTAAAAGCAGCGCCTTTTGTGTGGGAGAAACTTCTGGGAAGCCTCTCTGCCCTCAAGCCCGCGCAAGCGGCGGCCTAAGAGCGACGGCAAACCCGGAGCGCAGCGACGCGTTAGGCTGCGCGACCCAAAATTAACGGGGGCTTCTCTTCGCTAGGATTCGTTGCAAGGTGCGGCGATGCATATTCAATCTCCGGGCGGTCTCCGACACATTGTGCCCGCACAATTCATAGACGCGCTGGATATGTTCCCAGCGCACCCGATCCGCCGACATGGGATTTTCCGGCGGCTTTGGCTTGGAGCCCGGCGTCGCCATCAACGCCGCCAGTATGTCGTCAGCGTCGGCGGGCTTGGGCAGGTAATCGATGGCGCCGTATTTCACTGCCGCCACGGCGGTGGCGATATTGCCGAAACCGGTCAGCACCACCACTCGGCTTTCCGGGCGGATGGTGTGCAGGGTTTCCACCACATCCAGGCCATTGCCGTCGTCCAGCTTGAGATCGACCACGGCATAGGCGGGGGGGGCCTCCTTGGCGCGGGCCTTGCCCTCGGCCACCGATTCCGCCTGGGCGACGGTGAAACCGCGCGC
>CBHTTW010000338.1:0-3486 GCA_966096025.1 uncultured Alphaproteobacteria bacterium
TGGCCTGGTATGTCTTTGCGCCGCAATGCATGTCCACCCTGGCGGTGGTGCGGCGCGAAACCGGCCGCTGGCTGTGGCCGGTGGTGATGTTCGTCTACATGATCGCCTTGGCCTATGGCGCGGCGTTCATCGTCTACCGCATAGCGGTGGCGATGGGGGCGTGACGCTGGCGTTGCGCCGGACTGCCCGGTTCGGTATTGCCTTCATGATGGATGGGTGGCCGAGTGGTTTAAGGCTCCAGTCTTGAAAACTGGCGTGGCGGCAACGCCACCGTGAGTTCGAATCTCACCCCATCCGCCAATACGCCTGTTGTGGAGAGTTCGACCAAATCGGCGGCAGCCGATTTGGGGCGCGAGCCGACAATCAGGTCGGCGAGCGATCCGAGGCGTTAGCCGAGGACGAGAAACAGGCCAAAGCCTGTTTCTCGCAATCTCACCCCATCCGCCAATTGCGTCTTGCTCTTCGGGCCGACCAACCGCGTTGAGGTCCGCGCCTCCTGCCGCTACCGTCTGCCCGTCACCTTGGGCCTGATTCGATGCGGCTTGCCGTACGCCTGTGTTCCTGCGCCAGCCTGGCTTTGCTCGCCGCCGCCTGTTCGTCCGCGCCCCCGCCACGCCCGCCCCAGACTGTTCCCGCCGTCACGGTTCCGCCCAATGCCGGGGTCTACAAGGTCGGCCAGCCCTATCAGGTGGACAATGTCTGGTACTATCCGCGCGAGCAGCCCGATTATGACGAAACCGGCATCGCCTCCTGGTATGGGCCGACTTTCTACGGCAAGCCCACCGCCAATGGCGAATTGTATGACGGCAAAAAGCTGACCGCCGCGCACAAGACCTTGCCGCTGCCGGTCAATGTGCGGGTCACCAACCTGGACAATGGCAAATCCATCGTGGTGCGGGTCAACGACCGCGGACCTTTCGCCCGCGGCCGCATCATCGATCTGTCCGAGCGCGCCGCGAAGTTGCTGGATGTGGTGCAGACCGGCACGGCGCGGGTGCGCATCACCTATCTGACCCGGGCCGACCTGAACGGCGCGCCGCCGGAAGAAACGCCCAGGGAAATCGCCAGGGCGCTGCCCGCCGCGCCCAGCAGCCGGATCGAAAGCTCCAGCCTTGCCGCGGTGCCCGGCGCCAAGGAGGCGCCGCCGACCAGAATGGCCTCCTTGCCGACCGTGGCGCCGATCCCGGCGGCGATGTTCGTCGACAATCAGCCGACCGGGCAGGTGACCCAGGTGCCCGTGGCCTCCACCAAACTCTATATCCAGCTCGGCGCCTTTTCCCGCATGGACAATGCCAGGGCGCTGCTGGGCAAGGTCGGCGGCGACTTGCGGATAACCACGCTTCAACGCGGTGGACAGACCTTGTACCGGGTGCGCAGCGGCCCGCTGGCCTCGGTTCAGGATGCCGATGCCGCGCTTGCCCGCATCACCGGCGCCGGCGCCAATGATGCCCATATTGTCGTAGATCAATAACCTTCGGAGTTTGCATGTTCCGCCGCCTTTCTTTTTCCCTTCTTTTCCTCGCCGCGATCAGCGTCCCCGCGCAGGCGGCGATCGACACCAGCGCGGAGCATGCCCTGTTGATGGACGCGGCGACGGGGCAGGTGCTGTGGCAAAAGGATGGCCTGGCGCCGATGCCGCCCGCCTCCATGTCCAAGCTGATGACCATCGATCTTTTGTTCAGCCGGATAAAAGACGGACGGGTGAAGCTGACCGACACTTTCCCGGTGTCGGAACGGGCCTGGCGCACCCAGGGCTCCAAGATGTTCGTGGAGCTGAACAGCCGTATTCCGGTCGAGTCCCTGATCCGCGGCATCATCATCCAGTCGGGCAATGATGCCTGTGTGGTGGTGGCCGAAGCCTTGGGCGGCACCTTCGAAGGCTTTGTCGCCTTGATGAACAAGCGGGCCAAGGAGCTGGGGCTGAACCAGTCCACCTTCGTCAATCCCGATGGCTTGCCCGACCCGCCCGGCCAGGCGATGAGCGCCCTGGACCTGGCCAAGCTGTCGCGCCACCTCATCACCGCCTATCCCGACCTCTACCGCTATTTCAGCGAGCGGGAGTTCGTCTGGCACAATATCCGCCAGCAGAACCGCGACCTGGTGCTGGGCACCCTGCCGGGGGCCGATGGCCTGAAGACCGGCCATACCGATGCCGCCGGTTACGGCATCACCATTTCGGTCAAACGCGGCGATCAGCGATTCATCCTGGTTCTCAACGGATTGCGCTATCCCCAATATAACAATGATTATTTCCCGAATATCCGACGTGCCGAGGAAGCCTCGCGGGTGATGGAAATGGCGTTCCGGGAGTTCCGTTCCTATCCGGTGCTGCAAGCCAATCAGGTGGCGGGAACCGTTCCCGTCCTCAGCGGCAAACAGCCCATGGTGACGGTGACGGCGGCCAAGGCCTTGAACGTCACCATGCAGGTGGATTCCCACGCCAAGATGAAGACGGTGATCAAGCCCGATCCCAATCTCACGGCGCCGATCCAGCAGGGCCAGAAGGTCGGGATGCTGACCGTCACCGCGCCGGACTTTCCCGCCATGTCCGTGCCGCTTTATGCCGCCCAGCCGGTGGCCGAACTGGGCATCTTCGGCAAGGCGTGGCAGTCGATCTCCGGCCTGTGGAAAAAGTGAAATAAGTGGCGGGGCGCTTCATCACCTTGGAAGGCGGTGAGGGCACCGGCAAGTCGACCCAGATCAAGCGATTGAAGACGGCGCTGGAGGCCAAAGGCCTTCACGTGCTGACGACGCGCGAGCCGGGCGGCTCGCCGGGGGCCGAGCAGATCCGAACGCTGATGGTGGAAGGCGAACCGGGCCGCTGGGATGCGATCACCGAAACGCTTCTGGTCTATGCGGCGCGGGCCGATCATGTGGCGCGGGTCATCGGGCCGGCGCTGCTGGCGGATACCTGGGTGATCTGCGACCGCTTCAGCGATTCCACCTATGCCTATCAGGGCGCCGGACGCGGCGTGCCGCGCGAGACCATCCGGCGGATCGACAGCGCGGTGCTGGACGATTTCGCGCCCGATCTCACCTTGGTGCTGGACCTGGATGTGCAGGTGGGACTTCAGCGGGCGATGGCACGCGGGGCGGCCGAAAACCGCTTCGAGAAATTCGGCCTGGAGTTCCACGAAAAATTGCGCCAGGCCTTTCTGGATATCGCCCGCCGCCATCCCGAACGCTGCCGGGTGATCGATGCGGGCGGCAGCGAAGATGCGGTTGCCGAGGCGATTTTGACCGCCGTCAGCCGCCGTTTCGATCTGTAACGCTTTGGCCCTATAAGACCTGTATGGCCAAGCGTTCTTCAGCTTCCGAACCCAATGACAGTGACCGTATCGAGGGGTTTGCCCATCCCCGGGAACGCTTCGATCTGCTCGGTCAGGACGTGGCCCTGGGCCGTGCCGCCCGGGCGCTGCGGGCAGGGCGTCCGCCCAGCGCCTGGCTGATTACGGGGGCGCCCGGCATCGGCAAGGCGACCTTGGC
>CBHTTW010000339.1:0-3484 GCA_966096025.1 uncultured Alphaproteobacteria bacterium
CCGACATTCAAGGCGCGCTTGAGCATCTCTTCCGTGACGTTCAAGGTCTTGGCCTTGGCGCGCACCAGCTTGAGCACGCCCACCGCGTCCAGGTCGGATTCGCCGCGCGCCCGGCGCTGGGAGTTCAGCGCCGTCTTGAGGAAGGTCATGGTGGTGACACCAGGAATTTCCACCGGATATTGCATGGCCAGGAACACGCCCTTGGCGGCGCGCTCCTCCGGTGCCAAATCCACCAGGTCTTCGCCGTTATAGACGATGCTGCCTTCCGTGATGTCGTAACCGGCGCGGCCAGCCAGCACATAGGACAGGGTCGATTTGCCCGAGCCGTTGGGCCCCATGATGGCATGCACTTCGCCGGCGCCAATCGACAGGTTCAACCCCTTGAGGATTTCCTTGCCCTCGACCGCGACATGAAGGTTCTTGATCTCAAGCATGACTAACCTACCGAACCTTCCAGACTGATACCGACCAGCTTCTGCGCCTCTACCGCGAATTCCATCGGCAGTTGCTGCAACACTTCCTTGCAGAAACCGTTGACGATCAAGGACACCGCCTCGTCCTGCGGAATGCCGCGCGCCAGGCAATAGAACAGCTGATCCTCGGCGATCTTGGACGTGGTCGCCTCATGCTCGATGCGCGCGGTTTTGTTGCGGCTTTCGATATAGGGCACGGTATGGGCGCCGCAATCGCCGCCGATCAACAGCGAGTCGCACTGGGTGTAATTGCGGGCATTTTTGGCCTTGCCATAGACGCTGACCAGCCCGCGATAAGTGTTCTGCGCCTTACCCGCGCTGATACCCTTGGAAATGATGCGCGACTTTGTATTGGCGCCCAGATGGATCATCTTGGTGCCGGTATCGGCCTGCTGGTAATGGTTGGCGATGGCTATGGAATAGAATTCCCCAACGCTCTCATCGCCGCGCAAAATGCAGGACGGATATTTCCAGGTGATGGCCGAGCCGGTCTCGACCTGGGTCCAGCTGATCTTGGACTTGCGGCCCCGGCAATCGCCACGCTTGGTGACGAAATTGTAGATGCCGCCCAGGCCGTTTTCGTCGCCCGGATACCAGTTCTGCACCGTGGAATATTTGATCTCGGCATTGTCCAGCGCCACCAGTTCCACCACCGCGGCATGCAGCTGGTTCTCGTCGCGCTTGGGCGCGGTGCAGCCTTCCAGATAGCTGACATAGCTGCCTTCGTCGGCAATGATCAGGGTGCGTTCGAACTGGCCGGTCTCGCTGGCATTGATGCGGAAATAGGTCGACAGCTCCATCGGGCAGCGCACACCCTTGGGCACATAGACAAAGGTGCCGTCGGAGAATACCGCCGAGTTCAGGGTGGCAAAATAATTATCGGTCACCGGCACCACCGTGCCGAGATACTTCCGCACCAGATCGGGATAGTCGCGGATCGCCTCGCTGATGGGGCAGAAGATCACGCCGGCTTCGTTCAATTTTTCCTTGAAGGTGGTGGCGACCGAGACGCTGTCGAACACCGCATCCACCGCCACCCCGGCCAGGGCCATCTGCTCGTGCAGCGGAATGCCCAGCTTTTTGTAGGTCTCCAGCAGCTTGGGATCGACTTCTTCCAAGGACTGTTTCTTGGGCGTATTCTTGGGCGCGGCGTAATAATAGGCGTTCTGGTAGTCGATCTTGGGATAATGCACCCGCGCCCATTTGGGCTCGGTCATGGCCTGCCAGCGCTTGAAGGCGCCCAGCCGCCATTCCAGCATCCACTCCGGCTCGCCCTTCTTGGCCGAGATGTAGCGCACCGTGTCTTCCGACAGGCCCTTGGGCGCGAGCTCCATCTCGATGTCGGTGACAAAGCCGTATTTGTATTTTTCGCCCAGTTCGGCGACCTGGCTTTTGGTTTCGGCGGCGATGCTCATGCGGCCACCTTTCCACGCGCCCGTTCGCGCAGCTTGAGCAGCGATGCAACAGCCGCGTTGACGTCATCCATGGTCGACGGCCAGCCGAAACTGGCGCGCAAGGCGCAAGCGGCAAGCTTGTCGTCCACGCCCATGGCGGTGAGGACATGGCTGACCGAAACCTTGCCGGAGGAACAGGTCGAACCCGAGCTCAGCATCACCCCATCCAGATCCAGGCCGATCATCGCGGTTTCCGCCGTCAGGCCGGGAACGGCGAACGCCGAAGTGCTGCACAGGCGCGGCGACTTGCCGCCGAAGAACACCGTCTCCGGCGCGGCCGCGTTCAATGCCATTTCGACAAGGTCGCGCAGCTGGGCGAGACGGGCGCGCGCACCCTCGCCATCGGCCCGGGCAGGCGGCGCGGCGCCGAAACCGGCTATGCCGGAGAGATTTTCCGCGCCCGCGCGCAGGCCTTTTTGCTGGCCGCCGCCCACCAGCTGCGCCGCCAGCGGCGCGCTCTGCGCCACAAGCAAGGCGCCAACCCCCATGGGTGCGCCCAACTTATGTCCCGACAAGACAAGGTAATCGCAGTGCGATAAATCCAGCGCCATTTTTCCGGCGGCCGGAACAGCGTCGACCAGCAACAGGCCGCCCGCTTCGCGCACAAGCTTGGAGACTTCGGCAATCGGCTGCACCACGCCGGTTTCATTGTTGGCGGCCATCACCGCCACCAGGCTGCGGCCTTTGCCTTCGCGCAAAGCCACACGCAGCCCTTCCAGATCGATCACGCCATCCGCCGTAACGCCCAAGCGCGATACCCGCAGCCAGGGGAATCGCTCGGCCAGCCGGTCGGCGGTGGCCAAAACCGAAGCATGCTCAATCGCGCTGACGAAAATGCGGGTAATGCGAGACGTATCGCCTTCCAGCGAACCTTCGACCGCGCCGAACAGCGCCAGATTGTTGGCCTCGGTGGCGCCGCTGGTGAAAATCACGCTATCGGCCTTGGCTCCCGCCAGGGTCGCGACCTGCTCCCGCGCCTGGTCGATGAGGACGCGGGCGGCGCGGCCATTGGCATGAATCGAGGACGGGTTGCCGCCCACCGCCAAGGCATGGGTCACCGCCGAGAGAGACTCGGGGCGAAGCGGCGAAGTGGCGTTGTGATCCAGATAATGCATGTCTGTGCTCAGGCGGCCGCGGTCTCGCTCAGGGGCGCCGCATTGATGTCATTGCAGGGCTTGGAACGGCCCAGCACCCGCCGCTCCACCACATCGGCCAGCGAAACCGACGACAGGAAAACATGGATCTGCTGGCCCAGCTCTTCCCACAGATCGTGGGTGACGCAGCGCGCGCCGGTCTTGGTGCAGCCCTTGGTGCTGCCGGTCTTGCAACGGGTGGCGGCGATGGGCTCGTCCACCGCCAGGATGATGTCGGCGATACGCAGCTCTCCGCTGGGCCGCGACAGGCGGTAGCCGCCGCCCGGTCCGCGCACACTGGTCACCAGCCCGCCCCGCCGCAGCTTGGCGAAAAGCTGTTCCAGATAGGACAGCGAAATGTCCTGGCGTGCGGCGATATCGGCCAGGGCCACGGGCCTGGGCTCGCCCGGCAACTGGGCATTGG
>CBHTTW010000340.1:0-3481 GCA_966096025.1 uncultured Alphaproteobacteria bacterium
GCCTGGTGGCCAAGATCGCCATGGGCTATCGCGGCTATGGCCTGCCGGTTTCCGAGATCGTGTCCGAAGGCAATGTCGGCCTGCTGCAGGCGGTCAAGCGTTTCGACCCCGACAAGGGGTTCCGGCTGGCGACCTATGCCATGTGGTGGATCCGCGCCTCGATCCAGGAATATGTGCTGCGTTCCTGGAGCCTGGTGAAGATGGGCACCACCGCGGCCCAGAAGAAGCTGTTCTTCAACCTGCGCAAGGCCAAGAACAATATCGGCGCCATCGAGGAAGGCGATCTCACCCCCGATCACACCGCGACATTGGCCGACCAGCTTGGCGTCACCGAGACCGAAGTGACCGAGATGAACCGCCGCCTGTCGGGCGGCGATGCCTCGCTCAATGCGCCGCTGCGCTCGGAATCGGAAAGCGAGTGGCAGGACTGGCTGGCGGACGATACCGCCGACCAGGAAACCCGCATGGCCGAGCGTGAGGAGATGGGCGACCGCCACGAACTGTTGGTCACCGCCATGAAGGACCTTACCGACCGTGAGCGCGATATCCTGCAGGCCCGCCGGCTTCAGGACGAGCCCGCCACCTTGGAAGAACTGTCGCAGAAATACGGCGTCAGCCGCGAACGGGTCCGCCAGATCGAGGTACGGGCCTTCGAAAAGCTCCAGCGCGGCATGAAGGACGCCATGTCCACCGCCGCCCTGCCGGCTCCTGCATAATCGACATGCGTCTGCGCCGCTTGTAGCGGTGCCATGGTTGGCTAGGCTTGCCGCCGCAATTGGGGGTAAGCCATGAAGCTGAAGATTTGGCAGGTCGACGCCTTCGCCAGCAAGCCGCTGGAAGGCAATCCCGCCGCCATCGTGCCGCTGGAATCCTGGATCGACGCCGGGCTGATGCAGGCCATCGCCGCCGAGAACAATGTCGCGGAAACCGCCTATTTCGTGAAGACCGGCTCCGGCGCTTACGACCTGCGCTGGTTCGCGCCCAACCGCGAAGTGGATTTGTGCGGCCATGCCACCCTGGCCAGCGCCTGGATCATCTTCAACAAGACCGACACGGGCTTGAACGAAGTACGCTTCATGACCCGCTCGGGCGAGCTGGTGGTGACGCGCGGCAGCAATGGCAATGTGATGTCGCTGCCTTCGGCGGATTCGGAAAGCTTCACGCCGCCGGACGGATTTGCGGACGCTTTGGGCAAGAGCTTCAACAGCACGCCGCCCGCCGAACTTTTCATCAGCGCCAAGGGCGGCGCCGGCGCCAAGGCGCTGATCGCAGTGTGGAACACGCCGGACCTTGTGAAAGCGCTCGAGCCCGGCGCCGATCTGCAACATGTGGCGATGCAAGTGGGCGCAGGCTCGGTGCTGGCCACCGCGGCAGGCGGCGGCAATCCCTATGACATGGTCTCGCGCTTTTTCGCGCCCTATTACGGCGTGCCGGAAGATCCGGTGACCGGCTCGGCGCATTGCGCCCTGACGCCTTTCTGGGCCAAGCGGCTGGGCAAGAAGACGTTGAAGGCGCGCCAGGCTTCGCCGCGCGGCGGCGACTTGACCTGCACCGATGACGGCGCACGCACCGTCATACAGGGCGATTGCGCGCTGTACCTGACCGGTGAAATAGAAATCTGAAGCAGGATTTGCCGGACAGGTTTCCGACAGGATAGTTGCGGCGTTTTTTCCAGCCTCCCCAACAGCTTGCGAACTTGCCACAGCCTGTCGCGGATTCTTGCGTTGACGCGGCAGGCCCCCGCGCCTATATCGGCGGCGGGCCACGCCTCCCCAACGAGGCGCTATCATTCTGGAAGGAATGAACCGCGATGACTGAGAATGTTCGTCCGGCTGTGCGTCCCGCACGGCCTTTTTTTTCCTCCGGCCCCTGCGCCAAGCGCCCCGGCTGGACCCCCGAAGCCCTTAAAGGCGCGCTGGTGGGACGCTCCCACCGCTCCAAACCCGGCAAGGCCAAGCTGAAAGACGCCATCGAGCGCACCAAGAAACTCTTGGGCGTTCCGGACGGCTATCGCTGCGGCATCGTGCCGGCCTCCGATACCGGCGCGGTGGAAATGGCGCTGTGGTCGATGCTGGGCGCGCGCCCCGTCGATTTGTTTGCCTGGGAAAGTTTTTCGGAAGACTGGGTCACCGACACCGTCAAGCAGCTCAAGATCAAGGATGCCCGCACCTTCAAGGCGCCCTACGGAGAGTTGCCCGATCTGACGCAATATGATCCCAGCCATGACGCGGTGTTTGTCTGGAACGGCACCACCAGCGGCGTGAAGGTGCCCAATGGCGACTGGATCCCCGCCAGCCGCGAAGGCCTGACCATCTGCGACGCGACCTCCGCCGCCTTCGCGATGGAATTGCCCTGGGACAAGCTCGATGTGGTGACCTTCTCCTGGCAGAAGGTGCTGGGCGGAGAAGCCGCGCATGGCGTCCTGATCCTTTCCCCCCGCGCCGTGGCGCGGCTGGAGAGCTACACCCCGCCTTGGCCGATGCCCAAGATCTTCCGCATGACCAAAGGCGGCAAGATCGTGGAAGGGATTTTCGAAGGCGAGACCATCAACACCCCCTCCATGGTGGCGGTCGAGGACTATCTCGACGCCCTGGGCTGGGCGGAAAGCCTCGGCGGGCTCAACGGCCTGATCAACCGCTCCAACGACAATCTGCATGCCCTGGAGCAATGGGTGGCCGGGAGCGGTTGGGCCGGATTTTTGGCACAGAACGCCGCCATCCGTTCCAACACCAGCGTCTGTATCGCCGTCACCGATCCCTCCTTCACCGCTCTTTCCGAGGACGCCAAGGCGGACGCGATCAAGAAAATGTGTTCGCTGCTGGAAAAGGAAGGCGTGGCGCTGGACATTGCGGGCTATCGCGCCGCCCCGCCCGGCCTGCGCATCTGGTGCGGCGCCACGGTCGACACAGCCGATATCGAAGCCCTGACGCCGTGGCTGGACTGGGCCTGGAGCCAGATCAAGACCTAAATCAAGGGGCACTGCCATGCTGTTCATTGCCGAAAATGAATTGGAAAAAGCGCTGGTCGCGGCGGTGAAAACCCCGTCCTCGGCGCCGGAATTCTACCGCCTGCTGTTGGAAAGCGATCTGCTGGTGATGGGCAGCGCGGAGGGGCGTGAGGATGCGCAGGCGCAATTTTCCCTGGAGCCCGGCACCAACCTGAAACTGGTCACCGGCACCAAGGACGGCAACATGTATCTGCCGGTTTTTTCCTCCCTGGCGCGGATGCAGGAATTTGTCCAGCAGGAAACCAAGTATCTCAGCATCAACGGCCGCGCCCTTTTGGAGCTGACGCGCGGCGGGCCCATCATCCTCAATCCCGCCTCGCAATATGGCAAGGAGCTTTCGCCCCTGGAAGTGCATCAGTTGCTGGGCGGTCCCACCGCGCCCAGCGAAAAGCACATCATTACCGGCGAGGCGCCCTATCCCATGCCGCTGGTCCAGGCGCTGACATCGGTCTTCGCCGCCCGCCCCGACATCGA
>CBHTTW010000341.1:0-3480 GCA_966096025.1 uncultured Alphaproteobacteria bacterium
AGCCGTTGAAACTAGAAGCGCACCAGATTGATATTGTGCGCCGGCTCGTGCTGGGCTTTTTCCTGACCGATAAATTCGATCCCGATGCCGTCGGCATGATGACGCGCAATCCGGCCCGCGATCTGTGCGATCAGGACGAATTCGCCGATCGGCGGTTTGATGTCAGTCTTCAGCGAAACGCCACCGACGGAGATGTCGGTCACTTCGCAATGCACGATCTGGCCGTCCGCGCGGGTGAATTTGGCAAAGCCCTTGCGGCTGGAGCGCTCATGACGGCGCAGCACATTGTCGTCCACCAAGGTCTTGTTCAGGAACAGGATCAATTGTTCGGCGGTGCGTTCGCGCTTGGAAGGCGTGCAGACGAAGGCGACACCAAAGCCGCCGTCATCGCAGCGAACCACATTGCCTTCGAAGCGGCCGAAACTGTCGACATACAGAACGACCGAGGTGCCGGTTTCCGGAACGATCTCGCAGGAGATCGCTGCGCCGCCAGGCGAAAGGTCGGTGACGGTGCAGCGCGCCTCGCGGCTGTCCGCAGGCACGAACAGGCGGCCGGGAAGATCAATTTTGACGCGGCGGAAGCGGCGCCGCTCGGCGCCTGTCTTCGCGACCGGCTCTGCCTCGTCCATGGCTCTCGACAAGCCCTGCACGGGCCAGCCCCAAACTGTTAATTCCAGCCAGTTTTACGCCCGCCCGCGTCAACAGGAGGTTACCAAAGCGGGTGGGGATCAACCAAAATGCGCCTTAATCTGCGCGGGTCGCCGGGCTTTTCCCCGCCGGCGGGTCAACCATTTTTCGCCAGGGGCTTTTTCCCCTTTGACTGCCGCGCTATAGGAAAGACCGGGTAATTTTCGCGGCAAGGGCAGGGCTGGGGCTCTGACACCAAACGCCGCCCAGTGGGGACGTATAAATGCGCTTTCTTGGAGCTTCGAACGGCAAGGGCCGCCGTCTGATCATGCTTGCCGCGGCCGGTATTCTGGCTGCCGGCCTCACCGCCTGTTCCAGTGATGACGAAGAGGTCATGGGCACACCCTTTACCCAGGCTTTATACAAAGATTACAGTGACTTAGCTGGTCAGGCCTCGGCTTTGCCGGCCGAGCAAGCCGAGTCCTCTTTCTGGGATATGTTTGACCCCTTCTCCAGCAGCAGCTCCTCCAGCGACCTGCTGTCCGAAGCCTTCACCACCAAGGCCGATCTGGCCAATTCGGGCACCGAACCTGAACTCGAGGCCGCCTCCGGCCCCGCCCAGACCAATATTCGCGCCCGTTTGGAACGCGCTCTGGCCGCCGGCAAGGACCAGTTCCCGGAACAGGCTTCCCGCGCCCAGGCCGATTATGACTGCTGGGTGCTCTACGGCACGGTCCCCAGCGCCGGGGCTGCCAGCCAGGCCTGCAAGACCGCGCTGGAATCCTCGCTGGTCCGCCTGGAAACCGCCGCCCGTCCGGCCTCGGCGCCCGCGCCCGCCCCGGCTCCGGCGCCTGCGCCCATCGCGACGGCTCCGATTGCAACCGCTCCCGCCCCGGCGGCTACGGCCGCCAACTTCACGGTCTATTTCGATTTCGACTCCTGGACCCTGAAGGCCGAGCAGCTCAAGGTGCTGGACGATGTGATCGCCTCGGCTCGCACCGGCGGCCAGGCCAATATCAACATTGTGGGCCACACCGACACCTCCGGCGCGTCCGACTACAATCAGAAGCTGTCGGTTCGCCGCGCCAATGTCGTGGTCGAGGCGCTGGTGCAGATGGGCGCGCGCCGCGCCGCGCTGCATGCCAGCGGCGTGGGCGAGACCGATCTCGCGGTTCAGACCGAAGACGGCGTCAAGGAAGCGCAAAACCGCCGCACGGTGATTTCGCTGCAACCCTGATCGTTAAAATCGCATAATCATGAACCCGGCCCGCGCCCCAAAAGGCGCGGGCCGTTTGTTTTTGCTGCTGTCCAACCAGACGCAAAGCGCCTAGTCTGAAGTCCATGCGACACGCGCTTCTTGCCGTCCTGCTCGTGACTGCCGCCGGCCCCGCGCTGGCGCAGCGCAACGGCAATTACCAGGTTTCGCAAATGAACTTCGACCTGTGGTGCCAGGAGCAAGCCGGATTGCCGGTGGAGCGCTGCGACAAGCGCATGCCGCAGGATATCGCCACCTTCGAGGCCTATCGCGCCAAGGTCGAGGCTTACGAAATTCCCTATCTGCAAAGAAAGAACAGCGCCGCGCGGCTGGACCGCGATATTTTGCGCAACGATCCGATCGACAATCCCGTGACCAAGGATCTTCCGGCGCAGCGGCCCGATCTGAACACGCCGTCCACCAGCGTGCCGCCCAGGCCTTAGAAGAAGTCCCTAGATTAGAGCTTGCGGCTCAGATCTTCATTGTTGGCGGCATGCCAGCGGTTGAAGAGCACCACCATCTTTTCCAGCAAATCGCCCGAGCCGAAATTGAGCAGAGAGGGGCGTTCGCGCGACACGACCAGGCGCAGGTAAGGCGCCTTGGGATGGCTGGCGATGGGCCTGGCCGGCGGCGGAGGCGGCGGCAGGTGCTGATCATAACTGGGCATCGGCTCGGCTTCTTGAATGAGCTGCGAGCCCATCAATCTTTCATAGGCGATGGAACGGCCCAAAAGCGGCGTGGGATCGCCCAGCATCTGGACCATGCCGAAGAAACGGGTCGGGACACCACCATCCAGGGATATCGGGGTGAGGATGGTCTCCAGTTCCACCATGCCGTTGTCGGCGGTGGCGGCAATCGAAGACAGGCAGATGGGCTTTGAGGACTGCAGCGCCTGGCGCAGCAGCGAGGTCAGCGACAGGCCGGACTGGGACTCCCAATGGGCGAGGAAACTGGTGCCCTTGAGCTCAAAGCCGAAACGTTCGCACAAAGCGGTGCCGGCAAGGCGATAGACCGGGCGGGCGGGATTTTCGCAATCCAGAATGAAAACATAGGAGAGCAGGCGCTTGATGGCGCGCGGATCGATATCGCCTTGAAAGGGAACGCTGCGGCCCCGGCGTAACCGGCTCCAATATCCCACCAGCAAATGCGAGTTCTTGTGCTTCATGACCCAGGCAGACCTTGTTCGATCGGGCCGCACTGCTCCGTAACGGAACGTTTTGCGGCCCTGCCCCAGGAACAGAGCGAAAGCCGTGCCAGCGCAAAGCTGTGTCGTTTCAAGACGGAATGGATGCCAGCGATGCCTCGGCTGCGGGGCTGCCCGCGCCTTTTTGGGCCATCTGACGCGTTGCATCGGACTTTTGCCCTGCTATTGTGCCCCCGCTTCTTCTTCCCTTTGGGGCTAACTCCATGAATATACACGAATATCAGGCAAAAGAGGTGCTGCGCGGATTCGGCGTGCCGGTCCCCAAAGGCAAGCCCGCCTTCACGGTGGAAGAAGCGGTCGCGGCGGCACAGGAATTGGGCGGCCCGGTCTGGGTGGTGAAGGCGCAAATTCATGCCGGCGGCCGCGGCAAGGGCGGCGGCGTCAAGGTGGTCAA
>CBHTTW010000342.1:0-3475 GCA_966096025.1 uncultured Alphaproteobacteria bacterium
AAAAGCTCAAGGACCTGATCCCGCGCCACATGTTCAAGATTCCGATCCAGGCCGCGATCGGCGGCAAGGTGATCGCCCGCGAAACCCTTTCTGCCTTGCGCAAAGATGTCACCGCCAAATGCTATGGCGGCGATATTTCCCGCAAGCGCAAGCTGTTGGACAAGCAGAAAGAGGGCAAGAAGAAGATGCGCCAGTTCGGCAAGGTGGAGATTCCCCAGGAGGCCTTCATCGCCGCACTTAAGATGGATGATAACTAGCCCTTATCTGGCGCTGCCCTGCCCTGCTTTTCCGGCTTTCGACAAATCCGGCCTGACCCGCTATAGGACCGGCCATGTCCACAGTGGCCCTGATCGATTACGGCTCCGGCAACCTCGCCAGTGCGGCGAAGGCCTTGGCGCGCGCCGCCGGGACCAAGTTCGAAATTGTCACCACCGCCGACCCACAGGCTGTCTTGGATGCCGAGCGGGTGGTGCTGCCGGGGGTTGGCGCCTTTGCCGATTGCATGAAGGGCCTGTCCGCCGTACCCGGCATGATCGAGGCGCTGCGGGAAAAAGTGCTGAAGGAAGGCGCGCCCTTTCTGGGCATCTGTGTCGGCATGCAGCTGATGGCCACGGTCGGGGTTGAGTTTGGCCGTCACGCCGGGCTGGGCTGGATCGCCGGCGAAGTGGTCAAGATCACGCCGTCCGATCCCAATCTGAAAATCCCGCATATGGGCTGGAACGAGCTCAAAATCGAACAAAGTCACGCTGTGCTGGACGGCATCGCGCCTGGTGCCCATGCCTATTTCGTCCATAGTTTTCAGCTCAAACCCGTGCTGCCCGACGATCTGATCGCCACCACCGATTATGGCGGCGCGCTGACCGCTGTTGTCGGCAATGTGAATATGGTGGGCACCCAATTCCATCCGGAAAAGAGCCAGGAGACGGGCCTGAAGCTGCTCGAGAATTTTTTGCGCTGGCGTCCATGATCATCTTCCCCGCCATCGATTTGAAAGACGGTGTTTGCGTCCGCCTGAAAAAGGGCGTGATGGAAGACGCCACCGTGTTCAACACCGATCCTGGCGCCCAGGCCAAAAGCTTCGCCGGCCAGGGCTTTCAATGGCTGCACTGCGTCGATTTGAACGGTGCCTTTGCCGGTCACAGCGCCAATGCTGCGGCGATCAAAGCTATCCGCGCCGCCATCACCCTGCCCATCCAGTTGGGTGGCGGCATTCGTGATATGGCGGCGGTGGAAGGCTGGCTGGCCGCAGGCATCACCCGGGTGATCCTGGGCACCGCGGCCCTGACCAATCCCGGGTTCGTCAAAGACGCGGCGCGCAAATTCCCCGGCCGGATCGTGGTCGGGGCCGACGCCAAGGGCGGCAAGATCGCCACCCAGGGCTGGGCCGAGGTCAGCGAATTGACCCCGCTGGATCTGGGCAAGCGGTTCGAGGATGCCGGGGTGGCCGCCATCCTGTTCACCGACATTGATGGCGACGGGTTGCTCAAGGGGGTCAATGTGACGGCCACCGCCGCCCTGGCCCGCGGCCTGTCCATTCCGGTGATCGCCTCGGGCGGGGTCGGCTCCATAGCCGACATCGATGCCCTGCTGGCTGCCAAAGAGCCCGGCATCGAAGGCGTGGTGGTGGGCCGGGCGCTGTATGACGGGCGGATCGATGTGGCCGAAGCGCTGAAGCGGACGCAGAAGGCTTAGCCCCAACCTTCTTTGTCATGCCCGCGCACGCGGGCATCCATAGGGCAAATGGTGAGATGGATTCCCGCTTTTGCGGGAATGACAAAATTGGGTCCTAGTTCGACCGGCTGAGACGCTTGGTCAGCTCGTCCAGCTGCTCCAGGGTTTTGTAGGAAATCCGCATTTCCCCACCTTTATCCCCTTTGTGGATAATCTGGACTTTGAGGCCTAACCGGTTGGAAATATTGGCTTCCAGGTCCGCAATATTGGGGTCTTTGGCAGGTTTTCCACCGGGCTTTTTCTTTACGACCGAACGCTGTTCGGCCTGGCGCACGGTCAGTGCGCCCTCGATCAATTCCCGCGCCCGGGCCACCGGATCGGCTTCCGCTAACAGTGTTCGGGCATGGCCGGCCGTCAGCTTGCCTTCCCGGATCCAAGCCTTCACCTGATCTGGCAGCCTGAGCAGCCGAACAGTGTTTGCGACATGGGAACGGCTCTTGCCGACCTCCCGCGCCACATCGTCCTGGGTGCGATTGAATTTGGTGATCAGCTCTTCGTAAGCTGCCCCCTCCTCTATCGCATTGAGATCGGCGCGCTGGACATTCTCGATGATCGCTAGCTCGAGCGCCTGGTCGTCCGCCAGCTCCCTGACCACCACCGGCACGTCATGCAGCTTGGCCAGTTGCGCGGCGCGCCAGCGGCGCTCCCCCGCCACGATCTCATAGCGGTCGGGACCGATGGGCCGCACCAGGATCGGCGACAGCACGCCCTTTTCCCGGATGCTCGCCGCCAACTCCTGCAGCGGCTGCTCGTCAAAGGTCATGCGCGGCTGAAACCGTCCCGGCTGCAGAAACGCCACCGGCAATGAGCGCAAATCTTTCTTGAGGGCCGGTTCACCTTTTACCGCCGCGACTTCATCGCCGATCAAAGCCGAGAGGCCGCGGCCCAAGCCGCGCGGGCGATCCGGATTGGGATTCATGCCGCGGCCCGGACGCGTTCGCGCTGGATCAATTCGCCCGCCAATTTGATATAGGCCTGGCTGCCGGGGCAGCGCAGGTCATAAACCAGCGCCGGCACGCCATGGCTGGGCGCTTCGGAAATACGCACATTTCGCGGGATTACCGTGCTGTAAACCTTCTCGCCCAAAGTCTCGCGCACATCGGCGGCGACCTGGTCCGACAATTTGTTCCGCTTGTCGAACATCGTCAGCACGATGCCCTGAATGTCTAATGTGGGATTAAGCTTGTTGCGCACCAGCTCGATGGTCTTCATCAACTGGCTCAAGCCTTCCAGGGCGAAGAACTCGCATTGCAGCGGCACCATCACCGAGTCCGCCGCCGCCATCGCATTCAAGGTCAGCAAGGTAAGGGAAGGGGGACAATCGATAAGAATGTAGGAATAGGCATTTTCTCCGTGTACGGAGTATTCCTCCAGCGCGTCCTTCAGGATGAAATTGCGGCGGGGGAAATCGGCCAGCTCCAGTTCGGCGCCGGACAGATCCACGGTGGCCGGCACCAGCGACAGGCCGGGGATGCGGGTCTTCACAATCGCCTCGGCCAGCTTGGCCTGGCCGGTCAGGACCTCATAGGTGGTGAGCTTGCGGTCCTGGCGATGGATGCCCAGGCCGGTGGAGGCATTGCCTTGCGGATCGATGTCGATCACCAGGGTCGGTTCGCCGACAGCGGCGAGGGCGGTGCCCAGATTGATCGCCGTGGTGGTCTTACCGACGCCGCCCTTTTGGTTGGCGACGACCAGGACGCGCGGTTTTTTGGGGTTCGACATGACGGGGGCCCAACTCTCTCAC